>JBKJNG010000043.1:0-2795 GCA_046596065.1 Phnomibacter sp.
TGCCGCGGGTGTTATCGGTGTAAAATTTTTATCGAAATCACCACTGCCGATTTGCGGATAAATCGTATTTGTTTTTACAGGTGCACCCGTCGGATACAACAACAGCATATCTGTTGCAGATGCACCGGGTAATTTAAAATCAATGGTACGTATTTCTGCTTTTTGCACATACCATTTTGCACTTACTAATGCGGCACCTTTATCGGTTTTAAGATCAGCAATTGCATCCGGCTTACCAGTAGCAAGCAGCCTTGTTTCCTGCGCCTGCAGCATATAAACCTGCATTATTGCAATGCATATAAAAAGCTTTTTCATTTTTCACTTTTTGATTTGTTCGTATTCCTTCAACGCATATCCCAATAATAATCCGATACATAAACCGGTAGCAACACCAACAGGAACATTCGTGATAGCGATGCCAAGCGTAGTTCCAATGGCAACACCCATTGCGGCCCAAAGACCTGTACTGCTTTTCATACAAACTGAGTATAAAAAGATTTGGATATAAATAGATGATAAAGTCCGAAGTCGTGCAGTTACCTACATGCTATCTGCAACAAAATATAAGTTCACACTGGAAACTTGCCCGATTTAAATAGCAACTTTACTGCCTGCAATAGCTATGTCTTCATCCTGCTGAGCACTGGCACTGCCACTAACTCCGATTGCGCCAATTACTTCACCGTTGTAAATAACAGGTATGCCACCCTGTAAAAACGTATGACCAACTGTGATTAACGCCTGGCGGCCACCGTTGATGGAATTCTCAAGTTTCGAAGATGGCGCTTTGAAAGTTGCTGCCGTATTGGCTTTCTTAATGGCCACTTCAGCAGAGGCTGCAAAGGTGCCATCGAGTCTTTCGAGATACACGAGGTTGCCACCGTTGTCAACAATAGCGATAGAACCACCGGGAGCGTTCTTTTCCTTTGCAAACTTTACTGCTTCTGCAACAATCTTTTTTGCGGCATCAAGCGAAATATTTTTAGTGGACAATACCTGTGCATTCGTAGCCATTGCAGATACAAAAGCAACGATACCTGTTAGGAATAATTTTGTTTTCATTGTAGTTTTTTTAGACGGGATACAGCTTTTTCAACTTTATCCCTGTGCGGGAATTATTTACTATTGTTTGGTGTGGCCCCAGGCTTTGCAGGTGCGTCAAACTTTACTTTTTTACCCGCATGTTTTTTTACCTGCACCGGCCAGTTGCTATCTGCTTTGCCGGTATTACCAGCAAGGTCTTTATTAAACAAGTCGTAAGCTTCCTGTGTATGCTGCAGGATAAGCCGACCGTTTTCTATTTGAAAAATAGTGGGATCAACTGGGCGTAGTTTACCAAGACTCATAGCATAGCCGCAGAAAGAACCGTATTGCGGCGCATACATTTCCGGATGATCTTTAAACAGGTTGGCATTTTCTTCCGACGAAAACCAGAAAGTGGCGCCATTATATCTTGCTTCATACTTCGGTGTTCCGGCAATGGCTTTGTTTTGTGTAAAGTAAGCTACTGCATCATATCCCTGCAACGTAACACCATCTTTATCGGTATTATTTAAAAAGGATTTTTCATCGTCGGTTACAATTTGTTTTCCGTTGTTTTTCACAACTGCGGGCCAATATTTATCTGCCAATGCCAGGTTGCCATTTACATCCTTATTCCACCCTGCTACCGCTCTTGCATTGTGCTGAATCACCAGCCTTTCGTTTACAATCGAAAATGTATTTACGTCGATGGGTGCTGTTCTTCCAAGGGATACTGCATAAGCACACCATGCACCAAATTGCGGTTTGTATTTTTCCGGGTTCGCAATAAAGAGATCGAGGTGTTCTTTAGAAGCAAAGTAATAAACAGCAGCCTGGTACTTATATTGAAATGATGCATCACCTTTTACAGGTTTGTTATCTGTAAAGAAGCCAACCGCGTCGTAGCCGTCGAGTATTACACCAGCACTGTTCACATTCTGTAATGTAGCATCATCAATGCCTTTTGCATGTGAAATACTGCTAATAAGAATTGCTGCCAGAAGCAACAACAATCCGGCAAGTGTACTGATGCCGGAATTAAAACTTGTCTTTTTCATTTCTATATTTTTTACAATACAAAAGAAGTATGCAGGTAAAAAATATTTTGTCGGGTGAATTACAGAACAGACAACATTTTTAGGATGATGGTAAAAATACCAGCAATGTATGTAATACTACGGCTAACGACATTTACACAAATAAATAGGCCAATAAAAGCCAGGCACGGAAAGGATTTATAGTGCTTCATTTATAGCACAGGAAAATTAATTAATTGTAGACGGTCTATTTACTACCGTGCTGCTTACCTTTGTAAAGACACTGGATTATGTGTAAATTGAAGGTGAGGTGTGAATGTTCTTTGTTACCTGATCGACAAAAAATAGACTAAAAATATTAAGTGATTTGTAGGGAATGGAATAGGGGAATTTGATGAATCCTCACGGTACCTCTTAGATCAGACCTATAAGGTTTCAAAAACCTTATAGGTCTTTTTATGTTGTAGATTTTGTTGGAATAGTTTAACCGTGGTTAATTATGAAAAAGCAACGCATAGCGGGTATCATAGCCTGTATTCTTATAATTGTTTCTTGTTTGATGCATTGGGCCTGGTACCCGGATATCAAAGAATTCTTCACCGGATTTTATTCTAAACAGAATTATTATGGTCGCCCCGGTGTGCTGCTTAGCTTTTTTGCCGTAACTGGCATGCTGTTTTATCTATTAAAAAAAGCTTGGTCCGACAGGCTGAACCTTATTTTTTCGGCTTTGTG
>JBKJNG010000414.1:0-4845 GCA_046596065.1 Phnomibacter sp.
GTTGCAGGTTTGAAAAATTAAGAACACTAAATTCAACGGTTAAAAAGTTTTGTTTATAGCTTAATTCTATTGGCTTGTTGATATATAGAAATGAATCGATAAATAAGGGGTTTCCGAAAATGCTGAACCCGGTTATTTCAACTTTCGGGCTACTATTATTTTTAATCAGCACAGTTTCCGGATCGAATGAGATCAATTCTGTTGCAGTTGAAGTCACCCATTTTCCATTCTTCAAAGGACAAAAACCTGTTGCTTTAAAGGCGGAATTTATCATGCCCGGAGCAATAAAATAACGGGTTAACTTTTTACTTACGGGTCCGTATTTGAGCAAGGCATATTCAGTTGTTAACCACAGATCATTGTGATCATCTTTTCTTATTGCATTAATGGTAGATGACGGCAATCCTTCATTGGTAGATACATGTGTAAAGTTTTTTGTGTTAGCATTAAAATAATTTAACCCACCAAACGATGTACCTATGACTAAGGTACTGTCATCAAGTGCTTCGATGCCACCGCTGGGATTAGCAGAGATAGAAAAGGTATTTTTCTTACCCGGCAAATACACTCCTGAATACAATCTTTTTTCTGTATCAAATTGTTTAAACCCCGTTTCCGTGCTAACCCAACATCTTTGTTTCTTATCAAAAAAAATGGCTAACACAGGCTTGAATGATTGTACAATGCCTGTTGTGCTGTCATTATAGCTATAAAATTTATTCTCCGCTTTATTCCATTCAGCAATTTTTCCATTGTGTAAACCCATCCAAATATTTCCAATGGTATCTTTTGCCATACAACGAATAGTAAACCCATTTACTTCGGGAGGATGTATGCTGCGAATATTTTTTTTAATGGGATCATAGATATGAATGTAGCCATGCTGGCATCCTGCCCAAATTGTGCCATCATCATTTTGGGTAAAGCTCCAGATCATATTGTACTCATATGGATCAGAAAAGCTGATATTCTTTTTGAAGGTCCAAAGGCTATCATAAACAGTAAGGCCACCGCCCCAGGTGCCAACTAAAATATCGCCAGTACCCGCTTGAATAAAAGATTGTATTTCATTTTTTGGTAAGGATGATGCATTGTCTTCTTCGTGGTGTAGGCTTTGAAAATATTCACGGTATGGATTGAATATATTGATGCCATCATCTGTTGCTACCCAAATATTTTCTTCCCTGTCCTGGAAGATGTTAGAAATTTCATAGTTAAAATGAAGCCCTTGTGTATTTTTTGAATCATTGTCGATAACAGTAAAAGAATCATTTTCACGATTATATTTCAGCAAGCCTGCATTTGATGTTCCGATCCATACCGTATGATGGTTGTCTTCAAAAAAACATTTCGCATTTACAACAGCATCCTGGTTTATATGCTGCTTTTGTAATTTATTGATCTTTGTTAAAGAATAAACTGATAATTTTTTTGTGCCGATATTGTACTTATAAAAAAAAGGTCTTCCGGTACTTATCCAGATGTTTTGTTCATTGTCTTTCATTATACCTGTAAAGTTTCGTGCATCCATAAGCTCCAGCAGCGGATGATGAATTGGATTATACTCATGCGTATAAATTCTTTTTGTTTTCTTGTCAAACAATAATAATCCCTGCCCGTAGTTAACCATCCATGTTTCTTCCTTTTTTAGATCAGTTATAAATAGGGTGCTTTTATTTGGAGTTAAGGATGCGGCGGCAAGCACTTGCGGATACAATTTTTTTTCATTTGCAGCGTAATAATAAATGCCGAAATCACCTAAGAACCAGGGTCTTCCATGGGAGTCCGTATAGTTGTCAAAAATAAAATGTTTATTCTTCAGTATCTTGTTCCCATGGATGATGAAAAGGTTTTTTTGCAGATCAAATTGCTGAACATTTGCGGGGTACATTATCCACAAACAATTATTTTTTTTATCGGCAAACAGATCCGCTGATCTTGTATCTATTATCCCATCAGGATTATTCAAATCATAAGTATAATTTACAAAACGGGAGCCATCGTACCGTTGCAGCCCGTTTGAAGTTAGTATCCATATATATCCTTTCGCATCCTGTACAATCGATCTTACCTCAGCATTTAATAAGCCATCGGATTGGTTGATATGACGGAAAATGTAGGCAGGATTCTGTTGGGCAAAAGAAGCGGTGCATTGAAAAAACAAAAAGAGGACGGAGCAAATAATGGGTTTGAAGGCTAATGAAGCATTGCCGGTTTTATTTTTATACTGCATGCATCAGGTTAAGTTCTGGTGTAGAAAAAAATAGTAGTGGTTATATAAATTTACACTTTTTGTACCTTAATTCTTTGGAAGACAAAAACACAAAAAATGCGGACTTTTATCAGAGCTATTATTGTTACTTTATTTTTTCCCCCATGCCTTTACAGTAACGGTTTCACCTACCGAAAAACTCATTAAGTCTTCACCTGATACCAGCGGGCCTGGATAATTGGCTTTGGTACGTTTAAGAATTTCTTCCGTTGTACTTCCATAAAGCCGCACAATATGAGAATATACAGCAAGCTTTGGCTTAACCGTATTAAAAACCTTTGCTGCCTGTTCAGGAGTAGTGTGGTGAGCTAATATGTGATACTTAAGATCTGTTTTACTCAATGTATCTGGAGCAATAGCCACTTCATGCACCAGCAGATCTGTTCCTTTTGCAAATTTGATGAGGTTTTCTGAATAGCGGGTATCTCCTGAAAGTACAACCGAGTGTCCATCATATTCTATCCTATATCCAAAAGCAGGAACAACAGGGAAATGATCTACTAAAAATGCTATTACTTTTACCCCGTTTTTTTCATAAACAACTCCCTCTTGTATATCGGTGGTTAATAATTTACTTCCTTCCAGGAATGCTTTATCATCTTCTGCCCTTATTTTAATGTCGAAACCGTAAGCCTTTCGTAAATAATCAGTCATCGCTTTAGAACCTTTTGGGCCAAAAACTTTTAATGGATTAGTGCGTTCTGATATTAGCCATCCGGTCAGCCATAAATCAGGTAAACCAACAATATGATCGGAGTGAAGATGTGTAAAAAACAAAGCATCAAGCGTATCGTATTCTAAATGTAATTGACGTAATCTTTGCAAACAACCGCGGCCTGCATCAAAAAGTAATGTTGCACCACCAGCCTGAACCAATATACCTGGCCCAAACCTCTCCATAATTGGCTGTGGCGTGCCGGTACCTAAAAGTGTAACTTTTATGATTGGCTCACTCACTCCAATGCTATTTGTTTCGTTGTTTTGCTGTGCTATACAAGCTGAATGTGCTGATGCAAGCAAGATTGAAGTGAATGCACACAATAAAAAGTTTTTCATTTTGAGTTGTTTAACCTTACGGCAAAATAGATTTAAATCTTCTATAAGTTGAATGGCGGTATTGCTTCATTATACGAAAGCAAGAAAATGGTTTGTAGTGTCATAGATTATTTTTAAACTTTAAAGAGTCGTTATTTTTTAGTTTCCAATGCAGTTAATCTTTTTTCCAAAAGTTCTATTTGCTTTTGCTGACTGATTATAATTACCTGCTGCTCCTGAATGGCTTTTACCAGCGGCACTACAAAATCGGAATAGCGTAATCCATACAAGCCATTTTTGGTTTGTGGTTTGTCAACGCCGCTAAAATTGTAGCCAATAGATTGTGCTGCTTTTTCTACGTCCTGCGCTATGAAGCCATTGTGTACAATTTTAGCCGCCTCATCCGCTGATGACTGCATGGATGCTGTTGCTTTTTCATAAGCGCTGTCAGGTTTTCTTCGTTTATTATAGTATGCATTCAAACCATTTACATCAACCGTGTATGTTATGGGCCGAAGGCTGTTAATAAATGAAAGCCCTTGAACATCTTCTTTTATATTTTTCTTATACCTGCCATCACTGAAACTGGTCCAGCCCACCTCCCCGCCGATAGATGTTACATTTATATTTCCAACCCTTACTTGATTACTTGCGTCTGCAATCGCATAATAGCCAATTGCAGTAGCATTGTTTAAATCCGCATTTGACACACTAGCCCTATTACCTAAAGCCGTGTTGCCATTCCCGGTGGTGTTGTAATATAAGGCATAAGCACCGCTCGCTGTGTTGTAAAGGCCAGTGGTGTTGGAATAAAGGGCGTACACTCCATCAGCGGAGTTTTCGAATCCTGTATTGTTGTTTCTAAGCGCCTTGTAGCCGGTGGCAGCATTGTCATAACCGATAGTGTTGTAAAAAAGCGACTGCCTTCCGATAGCGGTATTTTCTATCCCTGTGTTGTTGGTATAAAGTGCAGTTACTCCAATCCCTGTATTATCGTATCCGGTAGTGTTGGCTGTCAAGGCTAAATTTCCGGCAGGAGTATTATTGAAGCCTGTAGAATTATTTAAAAGCGCCTCTTCCCCGGTTGCCGTATTGCCAAATCCGGTAGTGTTGCCAGAAAGTGCAAAGTGCCCATTTGCCGTATTGTTGTCTCCGCTAGAATTATTGAGAAGCGCTTCTTCACCGGTTGCCGTATTATTGTTGCCGGTAGTGTTGGAAAATAGTGCCCGGGATCCGTAGGCACTATTACTGTTTCCAGTAGTATTTACCTTTAGCGCTTCACTTCCACTGGCAGTATTACCCCCACCAGTGCTGTTAAGATACAATGCAGCATATCCATTAGCAGTATTGCTGTACCCGCCTGTGTTTGACTGCCCTGCACCCAAGCCCAAAAACACATTACCGTTTATTGAATTTATTTCTCCTGCCCATGAATTGTTTACTCTAAAACGTAACGGCTGGTTATCGGTTGTGCCGATAAAATTGTTGGCAGGATTAGTACCTGCATTGCCTGTCAGGTTCCATCCATTGTTGCCTAC
>JBKJNG010000483.1:0-4430 GCA_046596065.1 Phnomibacter sp.
TTGTTCTGTTACGCTGCCTTCAACCGATCTTGCTACTATTTGCGCTTTAAAGCCCCATGCCAGCAATATAATCTTGCGTGCTTTAAGAATAGTGCTTAGCCCCATCGTAACGGCTAATCTTGGCACTTTGCTGATGTTGCGGAATTCTTTCGAATTGGCAATGCGGGTGCTGTTATCCAGCGTTACCAAACGGGTTTTGCTATAGATGGACGAACCTGGTTCGTTGAAACCAATATGTCCATTGTTCCCGATGCCAAGTATTTGCAGGTCGATACCACCGGCGGCTTCAATTTTCGCTTCGTATTCCTGGCAATATTTTTTGATCATATCCTGCGGCCACTCGCCGTTTGGCATGTTGATATTGCCTGGCTTTATATCCACATGGTTAAACAAATTACGGTGCATAAAACTCCAGTAACTCTGCACGGCTTCGCGTTCGATAGGGTAGTACTCATCGAGGTTAAAAGTGATAACATTACTAAAGCTAAGACCTTCTTCTTTGTGCAGTCTTACCAGTTCTTTGTACATACTGATAGGCGTGCTGCCGGTTGCCATCCCAAGCACACAGGTTTTGCCTTCCATTTGCCGGGCACGGATGGTGGCAGCCACCTGCGATGCTGCATGGGAAGAACCTTCTTTTGGCGTTGTAAAAATCTGGACGGGGATCTGTTCGTAAGACGTTACCATATAGATTGTTTTATCGTTTTTTTTTGTTGGGTGGGAGGAGAGGGAATTGAAGTTGTTTTAAAGTATCATTTTGTTGGTCTTTTACTCCTTGCCAAATCATTTTTTAAGCGGATAATTTTCAACAGGGGGATTGTTAATACCGGGCAACAGATGATTGCTGATAAGTATTACAGATCTTAAATGGTCCCTCACATCACAATTGCTTACAAATAAAAGATTTTTTTACTAAATAAGGCCATGTTGATAAAAAAAATTACTAATAAATAGCTTGAAATGAATTTTATTATAATTTGCAATCTCAAAACTTGTAAATGGCACTATCTAAGTCAGATTTTATTACACTTAGTACCAATTCCCAATTAACTGGTATCCCCTTCAAAATTCAGAACCGTAAAAAGCGGATCATTTCTGCAATGAGTAAAAAGGGAGAAATTACTATTAATGAAATAGCCGAATTACTTAATATAAGTGTACCTACTGCCACAGAATTAACTATGGGTTTGGTGGAAGATGGCCTGGTTAAAGACACCGGCAAAAAGTCGGAAGGAGTGGGTAGGAAGGCTGCGATATTTTCATTGGCAAATGACTCTTTCTTTTTTTTAGGTGTTGAAATAAAGAAGTATAAAGTTAATATCGGTTTAATGGGTTTTGACAAAAAAATGGTGGCAGAATCTCTGAATGTTTCTTTCCCATTTCTTGATAAACATGAGTCGCTGGATGCTATTATTGATGCTATAAAAGCCTTTCTTGAATCGATTGAGATACCAAAAGAAAAAATTCTTGGTATTGGTCTTAGCATTGCTGGTCGTATAAATGTGAAAACAGGAAAAATTCTGACTATCTATCATTTCGCCGATGCGCCGGTAAAGGAAATACTGGAAGAATCGATTGGTTTGGAAGTATATATAGATAATGACTCAAGGACACTTGCCTATGGCGAATACCATTTTGGTCTGGCAGGTCCGGAGAAGAATGTGCTTACGGTAAACATGGATTATGGGCTTGGCCTTGGCATATTTGTAGACGGGCATCCGCTGTACGGCGCATCAGGCTTTGCGGGTGAGTTGGGCCATATTCCCATATTTAATAATGAGAAGATTTGTTACTGCGGTAAAAAGGGATGTTTGGAAACCGAAGCATCGGGAATGGCGCTTATTGGCTTTATAACCGACAGAATGAAGGCTGGCAGTAATAGCAGCCTTCAGCGTGTTTTAGATAATAAAAGCTACCTGGAACTGGAAGATATTGTGGAGGCTGTGAAAAAAGGAGATAACCTGGCTATTGAAGCTATTACTGATATTGGTAAAAAACTGGGCAAAGGCCTGGCGGTAGCCATCAACCTGTTTAACCCTGAATTGATTGTACTTGGCGGCATGGTTTCAGCAGTAGGCGAGCCTTTATTGCTGCCGGTAAAAACGGCGATTTTCCAGCATTCGCTAAGTATAGTAAACGACGACACCCGTTTAGCCATATCAACCATAAACGATAAAGCGGGTCTTTTGGGTGCCTGCCTGCTGGTTAGGGATAAAATTTTGGAATTGGTGTAGTGGTGAATCGTGAGCGCTGAGTGAAACGTCAAAAGACCAATGTAAAATATCAGGGTGCGGCTCTAACCTGGTTTAGAAGTTTCCAATATATTTGCGGGAACCACGTTCATACTCCTGCTTTTTGCTTGTCAATGAACGATATGCTTTTTTGTGTTCGCATTAATATAGCTTCCCGTGAAACGTATTATTTGATCAGAAATTTACGAGGTATTTAGGGGACAGTTACTACAGCTTGCATCATTTCTATGCAATCCGCCTGTATTTAGAAACTAATTCTCTTTTGTTTTCCACAGAAGCAACAGCTAGTAACGACCGACATCTGACCCCTTACAACCTCGATTCCCTTACTTTTGCACCGCAAAAAAATACTACCTCAATTAATGAGCAATTCCACTACACAGGCCACGCTTGTACTTGAAGACGGCCATGTTTTTCACGGTTATTCATTTGGCAAAATAGGTACAACAGCCGGTGAGATCTGCTTTAACACTGGCATGACGGGTTACCAGGAAGTATTTACCGACCCCAGTTATTATGGCCAGGTGCTGATTATGAACAGTGTGCACGTAGGCAACTATGGCATTTTTGATAAAGATGTCGAAAGCCGTTCGGTTAAAATCAGGGGTTTGATAGGCCGGAATCTTGAAGAAAAATTCAGCCGCATGTTTGCCCAGCAAACCTTGCAGGAATACCTTTTTGCCAATGAAATTGTTGGTATTGAAGGAATTGATACTCGTGCGCTTGTAGGGCATATCCGCACACAGGGAGCAATGAACTGTATCATCAGCAGTGAAAATAAATCGGATGATGAACTGAAAGCTGAACTGGCTGCCGTACCGGGTATGGGCGGGCTTGAACTTGCCAGTGCGGTATCAACCAGGGAACCTTATTTCGCAGGCGATCCCAATGCCGCTAAAAAAGTAGCCGTGCTGGATTATGGCATGAAAGAGAACATTTTGAATTGTATGGTTGAACGTGGTATTTACGCTAAAGTTTTTCCGGCAAAAACAACTGCGGATGAACTGATGGCGTTTAACCCCGATGGTATTTTTATCAGTAATGGCCCCGGCGATCCTGCCGCAATGCCTTACGCGGTTGAAACCATCAAAGAATTGACTAAGCACGATAAACCCATGTTTGGCATTTGTCTCGGTCATCAATTACTTGCTTTGGCGCATGATATTCCCACCTTTAAAATGCATCATGGCCACAGGGGACTAAACCATCCTGTAAAAAATATTATCACCGGTAAAAGTGAGATCACCACGCAGAACCATGGTTTCGGTGTAGAGCCGGAGGCAGTAAGAAATGCCGATCATATCGAGATTACCCATGTGAACCTTAATGATGATTCCATTGAAGGTATCCGCATAAAAAACAAACCGTTTTTTTCTGTACAATACCATCCTGAGGCGACGCCAGGTCCGCACGACAGCCGGTATTTATTCGATGATTTCATCGGCATGATGTAAGATGGTATTGGGAAATAATTTGTCTGAAGTAAATAATATTTTATGGTGCTTGCAATCATTAACGGACCAAACCTGAACCTGCTGGGTACGCGGGAGCCTTCTGTTTATGGTGATGCATCTTTCGAATCTTACCTGGAAAAATTACAGCAGGAATTTCCTTCTATTCTGTTTGAATACTATCAAAGTAATGTAGAAGGAGAATTGATAAATGCGATTCAGCAATATGGATTTACAACGGATGGCATCATAATAAATCCTGCCGGGTATACGCATACATCTGTTGCCATAGGAGATGCCATTGCAGCTGTTTCAGCGCCTGTAATTGAAGTACATATCAGCAATACTGCTGCCAGGGAATCTTTCAGGCATATCAGCCATGTTTCTGCAAAATGTGCCGGTACAATTATTGGTCTTGGCCTTACCGGATACAGTCTCGCCGTTCAATGGTTTATTGAAAAAGATCATTAGCCAATTAATATTTTTTAGCTGCTTACAGGTATTCACAATTTTAGTGAATGCCTTTTTTTATTAGCAGTATTCAAAGCCGATACATCCGCTTTATTAAACTGTGTACTGGTAAAACTGGGTAAAGTTCCTTCATTTAAAACCCCTGAAACACCACCACATGGTTATCGCAGTTATGTAGAATATATTTCAAAATACAAACTCCTAATGGTTGGTAGAAGCGGCGTAGACATTTCGAATGATGGCGGAAAAAACTTTC
>JBKJNG010000040.1:0-9522 GCA_046596065.1 Phnomibacter sp.
TTTTTTGCCATCGCCCTTTAAAAAACATCCGTGAGAGGCGTCATACCTGCCGGTTATTACTTCAGTTTGGTACTCGTTGCCTGCGAGTAATAAATCGTTAATGCCGTCACCATCAACATCTGTACACACAATGGCATTTACAGGTGCAAATTGAGCTTGCTGAGGTAAAGTATGCTTAGTAAATTTCCCATTGCCGGTATTTTCTATCCAGCAGCTACGCGACTCGTTACACGTAAAAGTTTGCAGATCTTTGTTATTTCCTTTGAAGATGGTATTCATTGTTGCAGCAGCATAATCTTTATGTAATAAAAATGCCTTCTTAATTAAAGGCACCTGTTCTGCAAATTGGTCGCGGGTGATGGATGGAAACAATTGTCTTTTACCGTCTTCATCTTTAATGTAATAAAACATCACCGGGTCAATACTTCCGTTGCCGTCTATATCTTTTGCAAACAATTCCATCGGGTATTCGGGCGTAATATGATACCGGCAATTCAAACCTAAATTACCTGCTACAAAATCTACATCGCCATCATTATCTATATCGGTGGCAATAAGACTGCGCCACATGCCGTTCATGTTTTGTAAGCCGGTTATACCGGTAACTTCCGTAAGCGTTGCTTTATTATTTTTGAAAAATCTTACCGGCATATATTCACCAGCAATAACAAGGTCCGGCTGCTTATCATTATCGAAGTCTGTCCATACGGCCGCAGTTATCATACCCGCTTTTTGTAACAAGGGACAAACACTTTCTGTAACATCTTTAAATATGCCTTTGTTGTTTTGCAAAATGTAGCTGTGCGGCGATAGCGGATAACGTTTTGATACACGCCCGCCAATAAAAATATCCAGGTCGCCGTCGCCATCAAAATCACCGGAAGTAACGCAACCAGCTATTGTTTTTACAGATGGCGGAATAGCATTGCTGTTTGCCTTATAATTTCCTTTATCATCGTTTACATAGAGGCGTGGTTTGTAATATTCCGAAGTATCTGCATAACGCAGATCTCCATAAGTAACCAGCAGGTCAAGATCGCCATCGCCATCGGCGTCAAACAAAATACTGCCTTCGTCCTCTTCCATTTTTATGCTGTCGGTTAATGCTGCAGCATTGAATACCCCATCATTTTTTTGTGTAAAAAGTTGTCCCGAAAAGTTGAAAGCACCACCAATATAAAAATCTGTGTTTCCATCGTTGTTGATATCGCCGGTTGAAATAAACGGACCTAATTGCGAAAACTTTTGTGGTAACAAACGTTGGGTTGCATAATCGTAAAACGGAACATCGGTATGCTGATAATGAATGCTTGCTGATGAAGTTACGTCAGTAAAAAACTGGTTAGTTATGTCTTTATTTTCCTGCCATTGTTGTTTAGCATCTTTTTGATACAGGGTATAAACTGAATCCGTTCTCAATTTATAAATTGTTTGCTGCTGGTTATTGGGCCAAACAATAACAACAGAGTCTGTCGCTGTGTTTTTTCCAGTCCCAAATAACAATTTCTTATCTACACACGATAAATATCCCCGCACGGGTGATTGTTCCTGCACCTGCGATTTATCGTTTGTATACAGGAAAAGTTTCGCACCAAATCCATCTTTATTCAGGCTGTCACCTTTAAGTACAAAAACTATACTGTGATTATTTTGCAACCCGTTTTTTTGAACAGCGTTATTGATAAAAACGAATGCTTCTTTGTTGATATTATTTACAACCAAATCAAGATCGCCGTCATTATCCAAATCAACATAAGCTGCACCGTTGGAAATGGATGGTTCGTTAATGCCCGAAGAATCCGATGCATTTGTAAAAGTATAATCACCATTGTTGATGTATAAATAATTTGGAAGATCAAGATGGTTTAGCGATACCAACTTTTCTTTCAATAGTTTTCTTGCGTGAGCTTCACCGGTAGTATTCTGGCCAAGGGTCTGGCTGAATTGTATAAAATCTGAGTTAATAAAATCACGACCAATTCCGTTCGTAATATGCATGTCTTTGTAACCATCATTATTAAAGTCGGCAAGCAACACGCTCCAACTCCAGTCGGTTTCACTAACGCCGGCCATTTGGCCGATCTCGCTAAAAAATGGTATAGCTGTATCGCCTTGTATATAAACGCCATTATTTAATTGCAGCATGTTACGTGCAAACTCGGGCGAATAACCCAGCTTCCGTTCTGCCTCGTAGCGGTCGTAGTTCATAAAGGAAAACGTGAGCTTCTTACGCATGTTGTTTTCCGGCATCATATCAAGCGTTGCAAAATCAATTTTTTCATCGTTGTTAATATCCGCCGCGTCTATGCCCATGCTGCTATAGCTTTGATGCTTTGTCGACTGATCAAGTGTATTGGTGAATGTGCCATTTTTATTATTGAGCCATAGTTCGTCGTTCGAAACAAAATCATTTGAAACATACATATCCGGCCATCCATCGTTGTTGAAGTCGCTTACTGCAACACCTAGTCCATAACCGGCTTCTTTAATGCCTGCTTCTATAGATACATTGGTAAATACCGGGTGCCCTAAACCTTTTATATCGCCATCATTTTTATATAATTTATCATTGGCAACGGAGTAACCGCTGTTATCTTTTGGAAAAACATTATTGGCAGAATAAGAAACACTCAGAAGGTAATTAACCAGGAACATATCAAGATCACCGTCTTTATCATAATCGAAAAAAGCAGCCTGCGAGGAATAGCTGGTGTCTGCAAGGCCATAGATCGTTGCTTCTTCTTTAAATGTGTTGTGTAGCTGGTTTATGAACAGTAAATTTTTAGAACGTGTTCCTAAATTTTTGCCATAAGTGCACAGGTAAATATCATCATAGCCATCGCTGTTAATATCTACAATACTTACACCAGTTACCCAATCAGCAGTTTCAACACCGGCTGCTTTTGTAATGTCTTTAAAATGATTATTTCCTTCATTTAAATAAAGTTTACTGGTAACCTGGTTGCCACAAAAGAAAAGATCTTTTAACCCATCATTGTTGATATCAATAATGCCAACGCCACCGCCCATATATGCAAACTCGTTTAGCGCATCACCAGGCATTTTTGTTTCATCAATTGTATTGGCAAAAGTGATTCCGCTTTGGGAAGATAATAGCCGGGTAAATGGCTGTACTGATTTGTGATCGGCGCAACCGGTTGCACTTATTATCAACAGGATAATGATGGTATTTTTCATTTACGAAGCAATATATTAACGAAGGAATTTTGAGGAACCGGGGTTAAGCAACGATTTTTTAAGCTTTCAATTCCTTTCTAAGCGAAGATTCTCTTACAATTAATGATGACTTTAAATAAATAGTCTTGGTAAGGTTAGCATCATCCACGCCCTTCAGATGATTGATCAGTTGACGGCATGCAATTTCACCTACCTGGAAACCCGGGTAGTCAATGGTAGTCAGTTTCGGTTGTACGATGCGGCCGATCACATCATTGTTAAATCCAACTATTGCAATATCGTCCGGGACTTTAATGCCGGCATCTTTCAGCGTTTGCATACAAACAGCAGCACACAAATCCTTGGTTACAAAAATTCCATCCGGCATAGGCTTCATTTTTAAGATCTGTTTTGCCGCTTCCACACTGGAGTCCTCGTCCAATTCATTTACGATCAGGTATTCCTTTTTCGATGTAAGTTTTGCGTCCGCTAACGCTTGCTTATAGCCCTCCAGCCGTTTGGCGTACACATTTCGCTTAAGGTTGCCTGTAATATGTACAATGCGCTTGCATCCTTGTTCCACCAGGTGCATGGTGGCCTCGTAGGCTGCCTTTCTGTTGTCTATAATTACCTTGGTGCCTTCTTCAGATTCGTACACCCTGTCGAAAAAAACTATCGGAATTTTTTTTGCTTTGAAAACTTGAAAATGAGATAAATCGTTTGTATCATATGCCAGCGAAGCAAGCAACCCATCAACCCGTTTGTGATAAAGGTTATTTGCGTTGGCTATTTCCAGTTTCGTAATTTCTGAGGAGTGGCCTATAATCAGATTATATTTTGCTTCCGTGGCCACTTTCTCTATGCCAGCCAATACCGAAACGATGAAGTGGCTATTAAGCTCATGAACAATTACACCAATTGTATTCGTTGTTTGCAGGCGAAGGCTACTGGCAAAAGTATTATGGCGGTAGCCCAATTTTTCTGCCAGCGCATTTATTTTCTTACGGGTAGCAATACTGATTTCAGGACTATTTTTCAACGCCCGGCTTACTGTTGCCGGTGAAACGCCGAGCTGTGTGGCGAGATCATAAATGGTAATTTCTTTTTCGCGGTTCAATATAGAATATTAAGGCACTAAATATAGTTAGAAAAATATTTTAGAAAAAAATGTAATCGGTTGCGTTAAATTCAACTTTTTTTTTATTTTAGCAGAATATTTAACTGGATTTGATTGGTGGCTGTTTGGTTGTTTGCTGAACTGATGTATTTGCTTGTAGATAATAATGCTCTATTTATTGACCTCTGATTTTAAGACGAGACGATAATAGGGTTACCTGGCAGATACTTACCTCATAGTTTTGTTATATAAAGTAGTGACAACTATTTGTGTAACATAGTGCTGTATGTCTTTCTGTGAAAGCATTTCAGACTGTTATCCAAAAAATAATTCAGTTAGAATTTATCATTCATTTACATTTCTTTTCTCCTAGAAAAGATGCTTCCTTATTAGTACTGCGCTGTATCAGAGCTATTTTTTCCTCTAATAATTTAAAAACCAAAACAATACACCATGAATTCAACTTAACTGCTGATCCAATAAACTTTTGCATAATGATCGCAACCGATTACGCTTGGCTTATTGCTATTTCACTTTCTAAACTAAAAAATTAACTGCTATGAATGTATTTCCTGCACAAAAGCAAGGATCAAACAGCTGGTTTCTCAAACGGGCTGCCTTCACAATTATCGTTCTTATTGCATCAGGCGTGGGCTTGTTTGCACAAACCACGAAAACAATAAGTGGTAAAATCACCGATGAAGGAGGAAATCCTTTGTCTAATGTATCAGTGGTTATCAAAAAGGCCGGGCAGGGAACTTCCACTGCTGCCGATGGAAGTTTCAGTATCAGTGCTTCTACAGACGATGTGTTATTAGTGTCATATGTAGGTTTTGAAACAAGAGAGATCGCGGTAGGAAAAACCAGCGATTATCCTATTACACTTCGCCCAGGTTCTCAAAGCCTTAATGAAGTTATTGTGGTTGGTTATGGAACTCAAAAAAGGACTTTGGTCACGGGAGCTGTTTCGAGTGTTAACAGCAAAACATTAAATGAGGTGCCTGTAGTAAGTGTTTCACAGGCTTTACAGGGCCGGGTTTCTGGCGTACAGGTTACCAATAATGGAAGCCCCGGCACAGAGCCTATTGTAAGGATCAGGGGAATCAGCTCTATCAGCTACGCTTCCGATCCTTTGTATGTAATAGATGGATTTCCAACCGGTGATCTTGCCACCATCGACGTAAAGGATATAGAATCTGTCGACGTTCTGAAAGATGCTTCTGCTGCTGCTATTTATGGCTCCAGGGCTACCAATGGCGTAATTATGATTACGACTAAAAAGGGAAGAAGAGATGGCAAAGTAAGAGTGAGTCTTGATTCGTATGTTGGCCTTCAGAAAGTAACACAGCGGCTTGATCTGTTAAATACTGATCAATTTAAACAATATGCCATTGCATACAGGGGCAGCCAGATACCGCGCCTTTTACCACCGGATATTGATCAACCAACCTACGTTGGCGGAACTCAAACATACGGTCAAACCAATACCGACTGGCAGGATGCCTATTTTAAAACAGGAGTAATGACGCAGCACAATATCGGCTTGAGCGGCGGCAATGACATCTCCCGTTTTTACGCTTCCGCCGGGTATACAGACCAACAAGGTACTACTCCAACCGTGGCATACCGCAGGTATAATTTCCGTATTAACTCAGATCACAACCTTGGTAAAATATTCACCTTTGGCGAAAATTTATACGTTGCTTCTGCCGACCAGGATTATGATAATAACGAAACAGGTTCCAGGACTAACTTGGTGAATGTAATCAGAATGATGCCCCATATACCCGTATACGATCCAACTTCAATTGGTGGTTACAGGGGTGTAGATGCCACAAAAGACGGTGGCGACCCCACCAATCCTGTTGAAGATGCCGCATTGAAGAATCCGGGCAACAGAACCAGGGTGAAGGTTTTAGGAACTGCCTACCTGGACATTAATTTCACAAAATGGCTAAAATTCAGGTCATCGTTTGGCGTAGATTATGCTAATGGTTTAGACTACCGTTTTTCGCCTATTTTCAATGACAATGGTGCCATTGCCGGTTCCAGCGCAACCCTTGCTACCATCACAAATAATCGCAGTATTTCTACAGTACTTTTATTTACGCAACAACTAACATTCGATAAAACTTTTGGCGACCACCACATAAATGCTATTGCCGTTTATGAACAGCAGAATCAAACTACTAAACAGGAAAATGCCAGCGGCAACCAGGCATCCAATCAACTTAAAACATTAAACAACGCCACCAATGTATCGGTTCGAACATTGGTTGGTGAAAACAGTTTGATCTCCTACCTGGGCCGCCTGAATTATGATTTTAAAAATAAATATTTGTTGAGTGTTGCTGTTCGTCGCGACGGTCTTTCAGTTTGGGCCCCTGGTAAAAAATGGGCTACTTTCCCATCCGGTTCTATTGGCTGGAGAATTGACCAGGAGGATTTCATGCACAACCAGACGAAAATTTCTGAGTTAAAATTAAGGGCTGGTTATGGTATTACTGGTCTTAATGGCCTGGTATTAGGCAACACGCCCTGGCTGGTAAGTGTAGCTGCGAACAGTGCACAATATCCTTTTGGTGGTTCAATTACCGGTGGACCATCTTCCTCTATCCAGGGCTTAGGAAACCAGGACCTGGAATGGGAAAAAACAAAGCAGCTGAATATTGGTTTGGACTTAGGATTATTCAAAAACAAGTTCACCTTATCGGCTGAGTATTATCAGCGAAAAACCGACAACTTAATTTTAAGTGTGCCGCTTCCTCCTTCTTTTGGTTATCTTAATAGTAACGTGAATCAGAACGTTGGTTCTATGAAAAACAACGGCGTTGAATTTCAGTTAGGATACAACGACAGAGAAGGTGAATTTAAATGGAACGCCAGTGCCAACATGAGTTTTGTAACAAATGAAGTTACAAAATTAGCGGAAGGCGTTACAAATATTGAGGCAGGCGGCGATGCAGATTTTGGAGCTTACAACATCACCAATACGGCTGTAGGCCAGCCCATCCAGGCATTCTACGGCTGGGAGGTAGAAGGCATATTTCAGAACGCTTCGGATGTGAGCAAACATGCTACACAAACGGCTGCAACAGCCCCCGGCGATCTGATGTTTAAAGACCAGAATAGCGATGGCAAAATTGACAACAACGACCGCAAATTCTTAGGCAGCTTTATTCCAAAAATGACCTATGCATTTAACCTTGGTGCAAATTATAAGAATTTTGACGCATCTGTTTTTTTCCAGGGTGTACAAGGCAACAAAGTATACAACGCAACCCGTGTTATTACAGAAGGAATGATTCGTTTCTTTAACGCCGGCACACAGGTATTAAATGCCTGGACTCCCACGAATACAAACACGAATATCCCCCGTGCCATTTCTTCTGATCCAAATCAAAATGCCCGCCCATCCACCCGTTTCCTCGAAGATGGTTCCTTCCTGCGCCTGAAAAATATAATGCTGGGTTACAACGTTCCTGCCACCTCATTGCAATCCATGACTAAGGGGGCGATAAAGAACTTCCGGATATATGTTTCGGCTCAAAACATTTTGACTTTTACAAAGTATACTGGCTACGACCCTGAAGTGGGAAACAGAACGCCAAATTCCTCATTAACCAGTGGCATCGACTTTGCAGTTTATCCTCAGCCTAAGTCTTTCCAGGCAGGTGTACAGGTAGGGTTCTAAAATCAAGTCAATTTTAATAAAATAAGATAGTATCATGAAACATAATATGAACAAAGTAAACATTGTACTTCTGCTGGCAATTACCGGCATAATCGGATGTACCCAAAAGCTGGATGTTCTCGATGAAAACAATCCGACAAGTGAAAGTTATTTTAAAACAGCCGTAGAACTCCAAAATGGTGTTAATGCCATTTACTCAACCTTGCGTTCAGCCGAACTGGTTGGCCGCGAATGGTTCTTTACCCACGATATGCGTGGTGGTGAGTGTGCTGCAGGCGGCGCACAGCTGGAAGCCCCGAGAGCAGAATTATTAAAGCAACCATCCCCTGCGCCTTCCAACTCCGTAATGACAAACGTGTGGACCGGGTCTTACCAAATGATAAACCGGGCAAACCTGGTTCTTTCCAAAGCGCCCGGCGTTACCGATAATGCCCCCCTCAGAGACAGGCTGGTGGGAGAAGCAAAGTTTTTAAGAGCGTGGGCTTATTTTGAGCTGGTATCGCAGTGGGGTGATGTGCCGCTTTATACCGAAAGCGTTACTTCGGCTACGGGTTTCCAGGGCAAGACGCCTGCGGCGGATATTTACAGTTTCATTATTGCTGATTTAACTGCCGCTGTTCAGGCATTACCTGATAGTTATGGATCTTCCGATAATGGCCGTGCCACAAAAGGTGCTGCTAATTCCTTACTTGGTAGGGTGCAAATGCAGAAAGGCGATTACGCGGCTGCAAAGGCAGCCCTCCTGCAGGTATACGGTAAATATTCGCTTGTTGATGATTACCAATGGAATTTTGACGGCGATGTAAAGAACGATGGCGGCATAACGATTACAACAGGACATGAGTTTAATTCAGAATCAATTTTTGAAATTGTTTTTGTTGATAAAGGAGATAATAATTTTAACTGGGGTTACAATGGTGAAGGATCTACCAGCCCTTTAAGTACGGTTCGCAACCAGGAGTATGGTATTACCTGGGGTAACGTAATTCCGTCAGACCAAATTCTCAGTGAATTTGAGGCGAATGACCCAAGATATAAATTTACCATTTTCGAAGAAGGAGATAAAATTCTGACGCAATCGCCACTGGGAGCAAAAACACTGGTAGCTGCTGATATGAACATAGCTGCTTCCACAAGAAACGGCGTAGCCATTAAAAGGTTTTTTCGCAAGTACAATATTTATGATTGGGTGAATTCAGGTTTTCATCCGGGTGGTATAAACCAGCGTGTTATTCGGTATGCCGAAGTACTACTGATGCTGGCCGAATGTGAGGCCGAGGCAGGAAGTCCCGCCCAAGCAGCAACCTACATTAACGCGGTTCGCAGCCGTGCCACCGTAAATATGCCGCCCGTTGTATTAGCTTCAAAAAACGAAGCACTAAAGGCTGTTATGCACGAAAGATCCGTAGAATTAGGTGCGGAAGAACTTTCCAGTATCGATATTTTAAGATGGAGAAAAAAGGGTTATTTCCCATCCATTAAACCAGATCCAAAACCTGGACAGGTTGATCTGTTCCCCATCCCGGCCAGTGAA
>JBKJNG010000067.1:0-3368 GCA_046596065.1 Phnomibacter sp.
GTTTCCCAACTAAGGTTCAAAAAATGGAGATATTGCCCCCATGACCAGGACTGCTTTACCCGATAATAACAACCTGCAACCAGGGTCAGTGGCATCTTCCATTATTTAGAAAAAGCAGGCCGATGGCGGCTGGAAATATAGGATTGAAAACCCGCAACCAGCTGGTGGCCGGGTGGATGTACAATCATTCCTGATACCCGTTCCTTCCATTTATGTGATAAATTGCACATAACTGGTTCCAATTATGTGATAAATTGCACATTTAAAGAACCAAACATAACAGAATGCAATTTGAAAGAAATATAAACGCCAGTCTTCTGGCATGGAAAAACAGCCCTCAGCGTAAACCCCTGGTGCTACAGGGCCCCCGGCAGGTTGGTAAAACGCACCTGCTTAAAACGCTGGGCAAAACCGCTTTTACCCATACCGCCTATTTTAATTTTGAGGAGCAGCCGGGCCTTAAACAGTTTTTTGAATCCACTAAAGACGTAAAGCGAATCCTGCAAAATCTTTCGCTGCTGCAAGGTGCGGCCATTGAACCCGCCGGAACCCTGATCATTTTTGATGAAATACAGGAATGCAACGAAGCGCTGAACAGCCTTAAGTATTTTAACGAAACAGCACCCGAATATGCGATAGCGGCAGCGGGCTCCCTGTTGGGTATTACCCTCTCCAAACCGGGTTCATTCCCGGTGGGTAAAGTGAATTTTATGGAAGTGTATCCACTTTCTTTCACTGAATGGCTCGCGGTATCCAATGCCCCGCTGGCAAGTTATCTTCAGCAGCTATCTGCCGTTGAGCAGGTACCGGATATTTTTTTTCAGCCTTTACTGGAGCAATTCAGAAACTACTTTATCAGCGGTGGTATGCCCGAAGCCGCAGCTACACTGCTGGAGGGCATGAATATTGACAACACCGAAAAAGTGCTGAAGGAAATTCTCCAGGCTTATTCACTCGATTTTGCCAAACATGCTCCCGCAAAAGATATAGCCCGAATTGATTATGTGTGGAAATCGGTGCCGGGGCAACTGGCAAAAGAGAACAAAAAATTTTTGTACCAGGTGGTAAAACCCGGTGCCCGTGCCCGCGAATACGAGGATGCTTTATTGTGGTTAGTGCAGGCAGGACTGGTGCGTAAAGTGCCGCTTTGTAAAAAGCCAGCATTGCCCTTACCGGCCTACGACGATCTGTCCGCCTTTAAGCTTTACCTGGCCGATACAGGGCTGCTGAGAAAACTGGCCGGCCTTGACCCCATGATCTTTGCAGACCGAAACAACATTTTTACCGAATTCAAAGGAGCACTTACCGAAAACTATATTTTACAAAGCCTTACACCGCAGTTTGAAGTGCCACTAAGATATTGGGCATCGGAGGGAAAGGCCGAAGTTGATTTTTTGATTCAATACAAAAACATCATCATACCCTGTGAGGTAAAGGCGGAGGAAAATATTCAGAGTAAAAGCCTGTCTGTCTATCACCAAAAATTCGCACCCCCGCTTCGCATTCGTTTTTCATTGAAAAATTTGTCGTACGATGCCGGACTTTTAAATATTCCACTATTCCTGGCCGACCATACCCGGTATTTTATTGATATGGTTATTGCGGGGAAGTAGCTCGAAAAATCTGATTCAATGAAACAACAATTACAAAACCATGCTTTACGTGAAAAATTGATTATAAAGAAGCTGGCGGTTACGATTTTCCATTGGATCACCGTACATAATCCTTCAAACTGGCAAAGCTTCCGTTTCTACCAATCCTGGCGGTCGGGCATATCCGAATACCTTACCGAATACGACAAAACGGTGGCAACCATTACCAAAAGCTTTGTGAGCAGCAGGGCGGAAGAAATGGAAAAGGCGACACAGCCTTAGTCACTACCTATGCATACCTGTGAAGATTAGAGTTCAATCATTTTTAGCACTGATTTCAATGAAATATTTTCACCGCCGAATTCATAATATAAGTCTGGATATTTTGCTTCCCTGCCGTGTCTCCGCCCCGGGACACGGCAGGCCATTTACGTAATCGCCGTGTCCCCTTTGGGAGACACGGCGAGGAAAAAATGGGCCGCTAAGCCGCTATGGCGCTTAGCTATTTTTGCCACTAAGACGCTAAGGCACGAATCGGAAGGATAATTTTTTTGGTCTTCGTGTCTCTTTTTCCCTGCCGTGGCTCCGCTCAGGGACACGGCGAGGAAAGAACCACGAAGCCATCTTTGTGAATCTTCGTGCCTTTCTGTATTCGTGGTTCAATCGTCTGAAGCCACCAGGGCAGCTTCACTTTTCGCCTTTCACTTTTCACTTCTTTGAACCACTAAGACGCCCGGAAACACAGGCACACGAAAGCCTCTTTGTACGATGTTAATTTATCTTCTTAAAAAGCAAAAAATGCTGTATCGGCATAAACTGTCCATTGTACGACAATTTAAAACCATTTGCCCCTAACTCTTTCTCTAACTGCGCCACCGTTGTTTTATGCAAAGGTTTAATAGCCACTGCAGCATCCTCCCCCTTATACTCTATCAATAAAAGCTGACCGTCTTTCTTTAAGGATTGCTTAATAGCTCTTAACACTTCAACAGGGAACTCCAATTCATGATACACATCCACCATTATAACCAGGTCAACGGCATCTTCGGGCAGGTTTGGAGAAGTGGTACTTCCTTTAATCACCTCCATGTTGTCAACCTTCAATGCCTGCTTTCGTTTGTTTAGTTCCGCTATCAGTTCATCCTGGATCTCTACCGCGTACACCCTGCCGTTGGGTACTTTAGGGGCCAGTTTAAAGGTATAATAACCGGTGCCTGCTCCTATATCCGCGATGGTTGCATCGGCAGGCAACTGAATGCTATCAATGGCCAGTTGCGTATTTTCTTCCTGCGGTCTTGACTTCCTGTCGAACCAGGCTGAACCGGCAGCATCCATTACATGCGCAATTTCTCTACCCATGTAAAATTTACCTATTCCATCCAGTGTTGCTTTGCGGTAGGTATAACCGGTACTGCCGGAACTTTTTTGTGCATTGCATTGAGCCAGCGTTATAAAGCAAACAAAAAACAGCAGGTAGGTAGTGGCGATATGAACAATAGGTGTTTTCATGTAGAGGTAACAAATAATTGAAGAAAAAAGTTACGCAGGTTTTTGCATTTTGCCAATGTTGGTGTCACGCTGCGATCGATTCCGATGGATATCGAAGCTGGACAATGCAGGCAGCGGGTAAAAACTGTTTGGTAGATGGGGGGAGCCCTTGAAGCCGATGGTTTATTAAACACGCCTTTGCTTCAAAGTTCCTGCAGCCATTTCTCCGCTGCTGCCGCTTCCTGTAGCAGCATAACTGAATACCTTACCGAATACGACAAAACGGTG
>JBKJNG010000083.1:0-5564 GCA_046596065.1 Phnomibacter sp.
GAATATAATTTTGAAGAAAACGTAGTGTTTGCTTTTGCGCCATACCAGCCTTACATGATCGTTGCCGATAAGCAGTTGAAAGGTGTTGTTATTAATTTTCATTCGGGTTTTTTTTGCATTCATAAACACCAGGATGAGATAGCAACCAACGGTGTACTATATAACAATGTTTACCAACCACCGTTTGTAAAAGTGGATGAAAGTTCCGTAGGTATTTTCAAAATGGTATTTGAACAGATGGTAGCAGAAATGCAAAACCCTGCTTTAGCGCAGCATGAATTATTGGTTTCTTATTTAAAAATATTTTTGATTACGGCATCACGCCTAAAGGTGGAGCAGCAAACACAGGCCAGGGAAGCGGTAAAAGATAACAAAGAACCTTTTATACTGCAAAAATTGAAAGACGCTATCGAAGCAAATTTTAAAACCAAACATGCGCCCGCCCAATATGCAGAAATGCTTTACATTTCTCCAAAAGCATTGGCGAAGATTACAAGAACGCATTTCAACAAAACATTAAGCGACCTGATTGCCGAACGCATCATTATTGAAGCCAAAAGAGAACTGTACCTTACCAATAAATCAGTAAAAGAAATTGCATACGAGCTTGGCTATGATGATGAATATTATTTTAGCAGGTTTTTTAAAATAAATGCGGATGTGTCGCCACAAATTTATAGGAGTACTGTTGGCTTTAACAAGGGCACGGCTGTAGCTTAATCCAACACAATTTACAAGCATGGCCTGCCAGGGTCAGGCTGTTGTGGCAGCGCGGTTTGTTTCTTACGAAAACGGCATTTTTAATTCCGCCGGATGACCCTTCCAATTAGTTCCGGATCCTTATACTTCCAGGACCTTTTCGTGATAACAGGAGCAGAGTTTCAACGCACGACTCTGTGGTAGCCTTAGAAAACTGGGTTGGTTTAGGTAATGCCTAATAAACTGCAGTAGTTTGCCCGAAACTTAAATGATAATATTTTCAAATTTTGAAAACGTTCAATTGGCGCTTCTCCCTTACTTTTGCAGCCGATTTTAACGCTCCTGCAAGCCGCAGGGGTATAATCGCCTTTTAAAAATTTACTCCTGATATGGCCAACGTTGGTAAGATCAAACAGATCATTGGTGCCGTAATCGACGTGCAGTTTGAAAGCGACAAAAAACTGCCCGAGATCTACAATGCCCTCGAAATTACGCGTGAAAATGGTGATAAACTGGTACTTGAAGCCCAGAAACACCTTGGTGAAGATAGCGTTCGCTGTATTGCCATGGATAGTACTGAAGGTTTGGTACGTGGTATGCCTGTAATAGATACTGGTATTGCTATTGGCATGCCAATTGGCGAGGCTATCAATGGCCGCCTGTTTAATGTTACCGGCGATGCTATCGATGGTTTGCCACAGGTTGATAAAACGGGTGGTCGTCCTATTCACCGCCTTCCGCCACCTTTTGACCAGTTAAGTACCGCTACGGAAGTGTTGTACACTGGTATTAAAGTAATTGACCTGATTGAGCCATATGCAAAAGGTGGTAAAATTGGTTTGTTCGGTGGTGCTGGCGTGGGTAAAACCGTATTGATCCAGGAACTGATTAACAATATTGCAAAAGCTTACGGTGATCTGTCGGTATTTGCCGGCGTAGGCGAACGTACCCGTGAAGGAAATGACCTGTTACGTGAAATGATCGAAGCCGGAATTATGAATTACGGTGATGCATTCAAGCACAGCATGGAAGAAGGTGGCTGGGATTTGTCGAAAGTGGATATGGAAGGCTTGAAAGACAGTAAAGCAACTTTCGTTTTCGGACAAATGAACGAGCCCCCCGGAGCACGTGCACGTGTGGCACTTAGCGGTTTGACCATTGCGGAATATTTCCGTGACGGAGATGGCACCGGCCGTGGCAAAGACATTCTTTTCTTCGTAGATAATATCTTCCGTTTCACCCAGGCAGGTTCCGAAGTATCGGCCCTCCTTGGTCGTATGCCTTCAGCCGTGGGTTACCAACCTACCCTTGCTACCGAAATGGGAATTATGCAGGAACGTATCACATCCACCAAAAATGGTTCAATTACCTCTGTACAGGCCGTATATGTGCCTGCGGATGACTTGACCGATCCGGCACCGGCAACAACTTTTGCCCACCTGGATGCCACCACGGTATTGAGCCGCAAAATTGCTGACCTTGGTATCTACCCTGCGGTGGATCCCCTGGATAGCACCAGCCGTATCTTAACCCCAATTATCGTAGGCGATCTCCATTACAATACTGCCAACAAGGTGAAGATGATGTTGCAGCGCTATAAAGAACTGCAGGATATCATCGCTATCCTTGGTTTGGATGAGTTAAGTGACGAAGATAAGTTGGTAGTAAGCCGTGCCCGTAAAGTACAACGTTTCCTTAGCCAGCCATTTCACGTGGCCGAACAGTTTACTGGTTTAAAAGGTGTGTTTGTAAGTATAGAAGATACGATCCGTGCCTTCAATTCTATTATGGACGGCGAAGTTGATGAGTACCCTGAAGCTGCCTTTAACCTGGTTGGAACACTGGAAGATGCCGTGGAAAAAGGTAAACGGTTGATGGCTGAAGCGAATGCTTAAAAAGTCGTTGATTGCTTGTATGATAGTTTGAACTCAAAATGAAGGTCAAATCATGAAGCAGTTTCTAACTACAAATGACCTACTACTAACTACCCTGCATTTTTTATGAACTTACAAATTTTAACTCCGGAAAAAAGACTTTTTAGCGAAGACGTATACGGTGTTCAGTTACCGGGTGTAGATGGTTTGTTTGAAGTTTTGGACAAACACGCACCACTGGTAAGTGCACTGGGTAAAGGCACGATTAAAGTGCTTAAAAGCAAATCGGCTACCAGGAGTTTTGCCATTAGCAGCGGGTTTGTTGAAATATTAAACAACAGGGCAACTGTATTGGTAGAAGGTGCGACTGAACTGTAATTTCTATTTGAATAAAGAGCATATTCAAAAAAGAGCTCCGGTAACACAAGTTGCCGAAGCTCTTTTTAGTTGAGGGATCAAATAGGGTGTGCCCATTCGCAATTTTTTCGGTAAGCTTTTAAGGAACGTATTATTTTTTACCTGCCAATACAGGCTTCTTTTCTGGGCCTAATTCTTCTCCAGGTCAGATAAGATTGTGCTCATTTTGTGTGATAAGCTGATGATCATCCTGCTTTCTTTTTATTGGCCTTATACTCCATGTACACTTTTTTACCATCTTTTAAATAGTACCTGCAACCATTTTGGCCGATATAAATTTTCTAACCCTTTGGCGCTTTCATGCGTTCATCTGCAATCGTGAGTAGTGAGTGGTGAGCAGTGAGTGGTCAGTAGTCAATATCGGGATGCCTGTATTTATTCACTATTCACAATTGACTATGCACAGACATGTTACTCTTAACAGAAAACTAATTGTTTGTTCCAGTTGTTCCTTTTAAACGAAGCTGTTCATCAGCATAACCAAATACCCGTTTCATCACGTCCGTTTTTCTGAAATTTATATCACTTCTTATTTTTTCCTCTTCCTGAGCAACCAGCAGGTACATGCCATCTACCGCCCTTGCTGCCACAAATTCTGTAAGCGAATTTTCAACTTTAATATTTACAAAGGGAAGGTTGTTAAGTGTGTTGGCAACCTTAGCCCAATCTTTATCAACGCCCTGTGCTTTTATGGTGCTGTCGGCAATTGGTTTAAATGCAGTGGTAAGTTGGGTGCGGGTGCTGGCTTTGAAATAATCGGTGGCCGCATGCTTATTATTCGTTAACAGTATAGCGGCGGCATCCCTGATATTCATGCTTCTTAACGAGTTTAAAAAAATAGGTTTAGCAGCCAGGAAAGCTGACGAAGATGCCTTATTAAATTTACCGGTAACCAGGTCGACATAACTGCCCAGCCCCAGGTTGTTTAAAGTCTTTATGATCTTTTCGGCGTCGCCCGGAAACGCAAAAGCCAGCACCGGGTTCACCTGCGGATTTTGAAAAGCATCAAACGTTTTAAAGAGCCCCTGTTCTAATGCCTGCTTAAGTCCTAATGCCATTTCAATATCAGATAATCCAACGGATGAGGCAATCTTTTTTACCGTGTCACAAGCGCCGAATGTGGTGCTGATAAAAATAGCCAGCGCAATAACTTTTACTTTCATAGGTATAATATTAACAAATGTACAGATGCAGTAACAACATGACAGGAAGCCTGCAGTTGCAGCTTTTTAGTGATTCAATAAAAGAAGTGAAGTTTAATTTAATTGAGGATCAATTGGGTAATTAATGATCTCATGAAAGGTTTCATCAAGTTCTTTAACAGCTTCTTTCCAAATTTCAGCAGGCTTGCCATGAAATACAAGCCTGTGATTGCCTGCAACTGTCAGCCAGCTTTTTTCATTCATTTCATCATCCAGCTGACCATTACTCCAGCCACTATAACCCAGGAAGAATCGAATGCGTTCAAGGTCTAGTGCTCTTTCCCTTATAAGCGCAATTACCCGTTGAAAATCGCCACCCCAATAAACGCCCTCTGCCACATTTATGCCATCGGGAATAAGGTCCGGTAAAGCATGAATGAAATGAAGCGTATCTGTTTGAACAGGACCGCCATAATACACAGGTATGCTATAGCCATTTAGCTCAGGGATAAAATCATCAAGTCTTTGCTCAAAAGGACGGTTTAGAACAAATCCAAAACTGCCATCGGGGTTATGTTCGCAAAGCAATACTACCGTTCGCATAAAGTTTGGATCCTTCAAAAAAGGATCGGAGATTAGCATGATTCCTGATTCTGGATTAATCATAACATTAAAATAAACCACTGGTTTTGTTTTTCATAACTTTTACGTTCAAATTTTATTTTTTAGTTGTTCTGTGTCTAAAAGCCTAAAAATTTATGCCATCTCATGTATATTAAATCTTGTAATATTTGCTTTGTAAAACAACAATGAATAACAGATGGATTAATGGCATACTACAATAATGGCTTTACTGCTTGTGTGTTAAAAATACCCTGGCCGCATGTATCCAACATAGGGAACCTTAGATTTGTACTTTACCGTTCTGTTTCATGAAAAAAGTTTTTCCTGTTATTATACTTCTTATTACGCTGTCCCTTATTGGTATTATTTACATTCAGTACAGCCGGTTTCAAAATATGCTTATCGTAAAAGAGGAGCAGATGTTTGAAAGGGTGGTAAAAGCTATTGATATGGTTGCCAAAGACCTTACCAATAATGGCAACCGCTTACCTGTACTGAGGCGTCAGCGTAAATCGCAATTAAGCCTTGGTGACAATATGCCAGTTGAATTGATGCAACCTGCTATGGTTTCTGATCGCTATACGCAATTTGAGATCAGGGAGAAACTTGACCTGGCTTTTAAATCAAACCAGGTACCTCCTACCAATTTTGAATTTGCAGTTACCAATAATTTTAATCTGATCAGCTACGAAATGCAGTCGCCAAGATTTATTGAACTGCTGAATGATACCGCCAATAACCATGCATTTAATTACGCCCTGGATGCCCCAGCCGGAACCTGGGCCGAAGGTTTGGCTCCTTATGAAAA
>JBKJNG010000085.1:0-4035 GCA_046596065.1 Phnomibacter sp.
TTTGACGTTTCACTTTACTCACCATTCACTATTCACAATCATGTACGGAGCACTCGCATTAATTCCACCACTTGTTGTAATTCTGCTGGCTATTTTATTGCGGGCTTCCTTTGAAGCACTGTTGATTGGTTGTATTACCGGATTTATCATCATCGGGCTGCACGATCATACCAATGCATTCAACAATTTTATCGCAACTTTTTATAAAGTGATGAAAGATGACAGCACCATTTGGGTGATACTTGTTTGTGGCTTGTATGGTTCATTAATTGCGTTGATGGTTCGCAGTGGAGGTGCTATGAAATTTGGTGATGATTTATTGAAGTATATCAAAACAAAAAGGGCGGCTTTGTTTGGAACCTGGGGACTTGGACTATTTATTTTTTTGGATGATTACCTGAGTGCATTGACTGTTGGCGTTACTATGCGAAAGGTTACAGACAACTTTAAAATCTCAAGAGAATATCTCGCCTATATTGTAAACACTACATCGGCTCCCTGGTGTGTAATTGTTCCCATTTCCACCTGGACTCTATTTATTGGTTCTATACTGGAGAAATGCAAATTCGCGGATGCGGGACAAGGCAATCACGCCTATATGTCTATCATTCCATTTGTTGCTTATGGGTGGGTTTCTGTGCTTTTAATCCCCCTGGTAATTATGGGCATTATACCACTGTTTGGCAAGATGAAAAAAATGCAAACGTTTACAGAAGAAGCGGATGGAAATTTTGACACCGGCATTAAAGAAGCAGCTGTTGGCATGGAGTATTTTGAAACAAAAAACAAGCCCCATTCGATGTATTTTATTTTGCCTTTAGCCATCACTTTAATCTGTACTTTTTTATTGGATTATGATGCCTTAAAGGGCGTAATGATCGGCGTAGCATTCACGTTTATTTTATACCTCGTAATTAAGCTTGGCACTTTTCAGCAATTGAGCGAAACGATCTTTACAGGTTTCAACAGCATGCTATATGCGCTGGCATTGGTGGTGGTAAGCTATATTTTAAAAGAAGTAGGCGATACAATGGGCTTAACGCAGTATGTGATCGGTGGTGTAAAGCCGTTGGTAAATAAAGAATTGTTACCTGTATTAATTTTCATTTCCATTTCGCTCATCACTTATACCACGGGTTCTTCATGGGGCGTTTACGCAGTTGTTATTCCCATTGTAATTCCGCTGGCACAATCGTTAGGTGCAAATGTTTTTATGAGCATTGGTGCGGTAGTAAGCAGCGGTGTGTTTGGTTCAAACGCCTGCCTTTACAGCGATGCGGCTATACTTACTGCACAAAGTACCGGCACAAATAACATAAAACATTCCTTATCGCAATTACCTTTCGCACTGCTGGCATTTGCCTTATCCGCCACTATTTATTTAGTGTTAGGCTATACTTTAAAATAGATACATGCAAACAACAGCTTATCATAAAATACTCCCCGGTGGCTATGTGTTACAAAACACAACACCAAAGCATGCAGTGCAATTGGAAGCACTTCAAAAAACAGTGTTCCCCACCCTGTCCGATGAGGAACAATTTAAAGCGGCGCATTACCTGAAGCATATTGAAATTTTTCCCGAAGGGCAATTGCTGATTACCGATGGCGATAAAGTAATTGCCATGACAACTACCATGCGCAGTTCTTTTGATTTCGATCATTATCATCATACATTTTTAGAGACAGTTGCGGGTGGCTGGTTAAGCAACCATGACCCGGATGGCGATTGGTTATATGGTCTCGACATGGGTGTTCATCCTGATTATCGTGGCAAAAAATTAGCCCGTGAATTATATACTGCAAGGCATGAAATAGCAGCGCAACTCGGCTTAAAAGGACAACTAACCGTAGGCATGATGAATGGTTACGGGGCAGTAAGCAATATCCTGGGCGGCGAAGCATATTATAATGAATTGCTGGAGGGAAAAAGAACTGATCCTACTATTACACCGCAAAGGAAAATTGGGTTTGAACCAATGGGATTGATAGCTGATTACCTGAATGATCCCGCTTGTGGTAATTATGGCGTGTTGCTGAAATGGGAATTATAAAACGTAATTTTAAAACAATGGAAATTAAGATTGCTGTTACAGAAGATGATATTTTGAAATGCAAAGAAGCCATTTTTGCATTAAGGCCTCATTTGGATGAAGCAGGTTTTGTATCTGTGGTAAAAGAGATGATATCCGAAGGCTATAAACTGGCGTTTATTGAAGAAGATAATAAAGCCGCGGCTGCTATTGGCTACCGCTATCTTCAATTTTTATACAACGGTAAACATTTTTACATTGATGATCTTTCCACGCTTCCAACATACCGGGGCAAAGGTTATGCAGGTATGTTGCTTGATTATGTAACAGCAGAAGCAAAAAAACTTGGTTACAAAGAAATAGCCCTTGATTCCGGTCATCACAGAACAGATGCACACCGCTTATATTTGAATAAGAAATTCGCTATTGCCGCACATCATTTTACAAAGAAAATTCAATAGTTATCATGTCATATATCCAGTTAAAAACAGCAATCCCAGGTCCAAAGGGCCAGGCTATGCTTGAGAGAAGAAAAAACGCTTTACCATCAGGGCTTGCCAAATCAACGGAAGTAGTGGTAGATCATGCGAAAGGTGCATTGGTTTGGGATGTTGATGGCAACCAGTTGTTAGATTTTGCCGGCGGTATCGGCATGATAAATGTGGGTCATGGTAATGAAGCAGTAAACGATGCGATTAAAGCGCAGGTTGATAAATATTTACATACCTGCACACTTGTAACAACCATAGAACCATACATTGAATTAGCTGAATTATTAAACAGTTTGACACCCGGTGATTTCGCCAAAAAAACATTGCTTGCCAGCTCTGGCAGCGAAGCCGTGGAGAATGCAATAAACATTGCAAAATATTATACCAAACGCAATGCAGTTTTGTGTTTTGAAGGCGCTTACCATGGCCGCACATTACTTACTTTAAGTCTAACCAGCAAGTATGCCTTGTTCAAAAAAGGACTAGGCTCGATGGTATCTGATATCTATCGCATTCCTGCACCAAATCTTTATCGTAAGATTAAAGGAATGAGTGATGATGAATATGTACAGTATTGCATTAAACAATTGGAAATTGCCTTTATCTCGCAGGTAGATGCAGGTTCATTAGCAGCTATTATTATTGAACCTGTGCAGGGAGAAGCGGGCTTTATACCGATGCCTGCGGCTTACTTACAAAAGATCAGGGAAGTATGCGATGCAAACGGTATTGTGATGATTGCAGATGAAATACAAAGTGGTGCAGGCCGTACCGGTAAATTGTATTCCATTGAACATAGCGGCGTTATTCCCGACCTTGTTGCCTCCGCCAAATCTATTGGTGCCGGCATGCCAATAAGTGCGGTAACCGGCAAAGCCGAAATGATGGATGCACCACATTTAGGTGGCATTGGTGGCACTTATGGTGGAAGTCCCGTTGCCTGTGTGGCCGCTATTGAAGCATTAAAAATTTTAAGCTCCGAATCGTTTTTATCGCAGGCAAATCATGTGGGTGAAATCATACGCACCACCATGGAAACATGGAAAGAAAAATATGCCATTATTGGTGATGTACGTGGTATTGGCGCCATGCGTTTGGTAGAGTTTGTAAAAGATCGGGATACGCAGGAACCTGATATAGACGTTACGCTTGAAGTAATTAAAGATGCAGGTTCACATGGCCTGATAATGATACGTGCTGGTCTATTCAGCAATTGCATCCGTTTACTTCCGCCTATTGTAATTACAGATGATCAATTAGTTGAAGGATTGGGTGTTTTGGAAGATGCGATAGCAAGGGCAAATAACAGGAGAAAATAAGCAACAAATTACAAAGGAATGAACAGCCGGTTTATCCATAACGCCAACATCCTTTCGTTTCACGAAGGATTTAAACAACAGGGTTTTGACAGCTTGTTTGTTGAAGGAAACACAATCAAAGCTATAGGCCGTTACGATCATTTAAAATCGCTAATTCATCCTGATACAAACATCATTGATGCGGCTGGCAAA
>JBKJNG010000202.1:0-3879 GCA_046596065.1 Phnomibacter sp.
ACTCCTTCAAATAAATATTTACTTTATGAAGTGGTTTGTACTAATAGCCACAGGCTATTTGCTGATGCTGTTGCCAGGCACATGTACCGCCGACTCGCTAAGTACTAAAATAAAAAAGCCAGGGCGTGCTAATATTTCCTTTGTGGACATAGAGGGAATGAAGTATAAAGCAAGGGTGAAGCATATTGATTCCAATTACCTGCTGGTGGATATGCGGCCATACTATCAGCAAAGCGTATTGGAGGCCAACACTTGCCTTGAATCAAATGGGATTTTTTATCAAATTCATTACAGCAATCTTAAAATGGTGAATATCAGGAAGGGTCGGATAATCGCCATGTCAACGCTTATCGGAGCCTTTGCCGGTGGTATTTTATCGCTGCCTATTGCAAACACGTTGTTGAAGGGTACTGATCACGAGGCACAGATAGGCGGCTACCTGGTTGTTGGTGGATTAGGCCTTGGCACCTTAGTGGGAATTATACGCGGGCTAACGATCAGGAGAAAATTTGAGATTAACGGACATCAGAATAAAATGAGCGACTTCTGGCTTCTTTATTTTTAAAATATCTTATCGGGCGATGCAGGTAAGTTCGAAAATTAAAAAAGATCCGGAGGAAGGCATCCTGTTCATTATCTGCAAAAACAATATGACTTTCACCTTTGGACAGAGTACTATAGTCAAGAGACTACTTCGACAAGTTTTCCCTATAGGACCATGAAGGACAACAGCCCATAAGAAAAGTTTAAGTAATCCATTTCCGAAGTTGCAATAATCAATTGCCCCCGTTCTGGTTCGTATCTGTTCTATAACCACGGGAGCGCATCGATGCGATTCGCTCACACCGGATTGGTGGATAAAAAAAAGGCACAAGTCTTTGCATCATGCTGTTCTTGATGGTTTAGGAAAGCACCCACTACACCTGAGTTTTACTTTCCCTGCACAGGACTATTTATACTGATGGCAGCTTTACGAAAATAAGTAATTGAGCGGCACAACTTGTGCCTCCACAGCGGCAGGCCGGGAGACCTGCCAGGGACGCACATTCAAGCTCAATAAATTCAGGCTGTATTAGTAAAGCCGTTGTATTCAAATTGGATTTAACCGGCTTTATTTCCGGTTCAGTCATCAAATAATCTTTTTCAGCAGGTTTTACTTGTAATGCAAGTGCGTCGCTCACAGATTTGCTTTTATATTATTCACGTTAACAATCAAACCAAAAAAATTTACCTATGAAAAATGTATTCACCGCAACTGTTTTACTTGCCCTGCTAGTACCTGCTTTTCAGTCCTGCAAAAAAGATTCCCTTAGTGTAAATGCAGCGCAGGATTCAACTTCCGTAGCTGTTACTGCCGGCACATGGATCATCAGTTCATACACTCAAAAAACTGATAACAACACCAGCAAGTTTAAAGATTTTGTTTTTACGTTTAGCAAAAACAAACAGGTTAACGCTGTTTCAAAATCAGAAACAGTGATTGGTACATGGGATTATAACCCACCTGTTGCAGGCTATTACGGCGGACCCGCATCCGTTGCAAGTTTTACACTTGGCATGGGTGCATCGCAGCCATTTATTAAGTTGAATAAAATTTGGAAAGTGATTGAAAAAACTACTACCGTTTTAAAACTAGATAACAACGAACCTCTGGAAGACGAACACCTTGTTTTCACCAAAAAATAATTACCATCAGTAGTGCTTGGCCGTTGCTTGCTTATGAAGTGACGGCTTTTTTTATTTTTATCAAATGGCTCAGTATCCGGAATTTGTTGTACAGAAAAACAATTATGCCACCAGGCAGATCGCCCGGCATGTTCCTGCACTTTACTTGATTTTGCAAACTCTCGGCTAAAAATTTAATTGGCAACCGGGCGGAAATATAATCGTTTTTATTCTGGTATTATCTGTTTAAGTATTCCATTTCTATGGTTGCAAAAATCAATGGCACTTTTATAAAAGCAATGTTCGCGGCCGAAACAAATGCTGCCCTAACTGGGTTTTCGGTGAAATATTTTAATCGTTGTAAATATTGACGGCATCCAGTAAAGCCGATTGGTTTTCAAACTGCCAAAACAGGTACCTGTAATTGTTTTTGTTTTGCGCACCCTGTTTCTAAAATAATTCCAGCAACCATTTCTTCCTGCTTTCCTGTGAACATTGCCCGCAATACTTTTCACAGAAAAGCATTTTTTGGCCCATTGGCCAAATTCACATCCCTCAAACAACCACGGTGCCCTCGTTGCTGAAAAACTGCATCACCTATCAAATTCAGATTTGCTTCAGAATTGGGTAATACCTTGCGGATTCTAAAATGCTGCGTTTGAGAAAAAGTTGGTTTTTATTGGGTGTTTTATTTACCGTGTTGAACCTGAGTGCGCAAGAAAAAGATAAAGCAGCCAGTGCGAAAATGATTGGTAAAGTGCTGGATTCTGCCAGCAACCAGCCACTGGAATATGCTACCATTAGTTTGTTTAAACAAAATGATAAAAAAGCCATCAACGGCACCACGAGTGGCAAAGATGGCAACTTCACCGTAACCGATTTGCAGCCAGGGAGTTTTTCGGTGGTGGTTGAATTTATTGGATACAAGGCCTTTACCATCAGCCAGGTGCAGGTGCCGCAAAAAAATGCTGTTATCGACCTGCAAAGTATTTTGCTGGCAAAGAAAATTACCACGCTGCAGAATGTAGTGGTAACTGCATCTGCCAACCTGATTGAGAATAAAATTGACAAGCTTGTTTTTAACGCCGAGAAAGATATCACCTCGCAAACAGGCGTTGCCACCGACGTATTGAAGAAAGTACCACAGGTTTCTGTTGATGTTGATGGCAATGTGGAACTGGCAGGCAATTCATCCATCCGTTTTTTAATTAACGGCAAACCCTCCACGGCCTTTGGCAGCAGCATCAACGATGTATTGCAATCTATACCGGCCAACCAAATAAAAAGTATTGAAGTAATTACAAACCCCGGTGCAAAATATGATGCACAGGGCCTTGGCGGCATCATCAATATCATATTAAAGAAAAGCACGGCAGAAGGCATTAATGGCAACATCTCGCTTACGGCGGGCACCATTATGCAAAGTGGTTCGTTTAACCTGAATGCACGCAAAGGAAAGTTTGGTGTAAATGCTTTTCTGAGCGGCAACGGACGACTGCAAACAACAACGCCCGTTTCGTACCAGCGCCATTCATCTAATGCAGCTGCAAAAACAGTGTCCACCTTAGCTCAAGCAGGAGCAAATAAAGTAAAACGCCATGGTTATCAAAGCGGGTTTGGTTTTGATTGGTCGCCAAATGATAAGAACAGCTTTTCGGGTTCCGCTTCATTCAATAATTTTGGATTTGAAGCTGCCGGCCTGCAAAATCAAACACTGTCACTTGCCAACCTCGATTATCCTTCCGATCTGATTTCATCGGTCAGCAGCATTAACAATAACAACAACAGTTTCGCTGAACACAATACTGATGTTGGCTTAAATTATAAGCGAACTTTTGCTAAGGAAGACCAGGAACTTGAAGTGAATGTAAACAGCAGTTTTGGACACAATCAAATTGCTGCAGCCAGCAACCAGTATTTACATCCAATAGATTCGTTATTCTTTGGCACAAATAGTACCAGTTTAGGAAAAGAAACAAATACGGAAGCGGCTATAGATTATGTACAGCCAATTTCTAAAAAGGTAAAGCTGGGTGTTGGCAGTAAATTAAATTTATACGATATAAAAACGCATGCAGCAGTATTGATGTTGAATACTGCCGATGGAAAATACGCGTACAATGCTTCGCTTTCCAACAGCCTTGATTATAAGCAGCAAGTGTATGCTTTTTACACGGAGTTAAGTTTTCCCATTGGGCATCTTTTTGATGCTAA
>JBKJNG010000471.1:0-3201 GCA_046596065.1 Phnomibacter sp.
TTAGCAGCGGCTGCGGCCGTTGAAGGTCCGTAGCCGCAGCTGGCTTATTTCTAAGGCTTTGAGAATTGAAGTGGCGAGTTTCATGTACACTAATGTTTCAACTCAAAAATATTGTCACCATTGTGGCTGTCTCCAAAAATTTCGGTAACAAGGTGGGTGGTGACAACCTGTCTGAAGCCATGGGTTTATAAATGGGGAACAACCAACTGCGAAACTGATAACACTACTAACATTAAACTGACAGTTGAATAGTTTGAACGGCATAGAGAAACCTAAACATTAATTTCGCAGTCATATTTTACTATAACAACCAATAATGACTAAGAGCGTTACAAAAAATACAGCACAAAAAAAAGTTACAGGCCCCATAAAGAAAGCAGTATCTAAAAAACTGTCTAAATCAATAAAAGAAGCACCTTCAAAAGCTACACAACCTGAAGTTGTTGAATCAGCAGTGACAAAAGAGGAATTACAAGCAACCATCGAGAAGCTTACGTTACAGTTAGAGCAAACCAACATACAGTTAGACCAGTTTGCGCACATAACCAGTCATGAACTCCAGGAACCTTTACGGAAAATTATAATCTTCTCAAAGAAATTACTGCAAAACGAAACAGAACTTAAACCCCAGGAGATAAAAAAATATCTTGAAAAGATTGATAGTTCATCTGTCCGTCTTAGAAAATTGATAGAGGAGATGCTCAACTTTGCAAGGGTAACTAATTACGAAAAATTATTGGTAAAAACGGATTTGAATGAAATACTAAAGAACACGCTCTTTGATTTTGAATTACTCATTGAGGAAAAAAAGGCGGAAGTAACAGTCCATGAGCTACCTGAAATAGAATCAGTTCCTTTCCAGATGAGTCAACTTTTTTACGACATTATTCATAACGCACTTAAATTTTCGAAAATTGATGTTGCTCCGGTAATCGAAATAGCTTCGCGGAAGCTTTCGGAGGAAGATATGAAATCGCATGCTAACCTTGATGATAAACTTTGTTACTATGATATAACATTTCAGGATAATGGTATTGGCTTTAACCAAAAATATGCTGAACAGATTTTTACCATGTTCCAGCGCCTTGGTAGTGGAGGTGACTATGCGGGTACAGGTATGGGGTTAGCTGTTTGTAAAAAAGTCGTGCAAAATTATCATGGAGAAATTTTTGCCGAAGGGTTGGAGGATACAGGTGCGGTAATACATGTTCTGCTTCCTGTTGAGCAACCCAAAAAACTTCCGGACGATATACCAACAATTGTAAAAACATGGGTATAGGTAACCTTTGAATAAGTGTATATATTTTTCTCCGCCGCAAAAAGTCAAAAAGCAGTAATTGAAGCCTTTAGTTTATCGGTGCAGGGATTTTTTGTTAAAGAGCATAGTTTTGGAGAGTTAACAACAACAATAGCCCTGGTTATGGCGTATTGGACAAAATGTGTGTCCCCCAATAATTTTTTGGTGTTAAGGTAATTTACTTGTTCTATCAGCCTTTCTTTTTGAACTACCCTATAAAAACGGGGTTCAAAATTTTAGCCGGGTTGCCGAATAACTTTTTTGACCTGGTTGAAGAAAGAGACAGTGGCGCAATTACCTTCTTTGTTTTACGGCTTCATACAAAATCATTCCGGTTGCAACGGATACATTTAATGATTCAAAGTCACCGGGCATTGGAATGCTGACTGCTTCGTCGCAAATTTTTGTAAGTGCAGGATAAATCCCTTTGTCTTCGCTGCCCATTACAATGGCAATGGGTTCTGTAAAATCAACTTCAAATACTTTTTTGGCTGCAGTCATTTCACTTGCATAAACTTTAATACCGTTTAAATGCAAATCATCAATCGCTTTCATTAAGCTGGTTACCCGGCAGATAGCCAGTTTTTCCAAAGCACCTGCTGACGTTAACATGGCATCTTCATTTAAAGCACCTACACCTTTATCGGGAATGATGATGGCATTTACGCCGCAGCAATATGCCGTACGTGCAATACCTCCAATATTTCGCACATCGGTTATGCCATCAAGAATAAGGAATAAAGGTGTTTCGCCATTTTCAACTATAAAGGAAATTACTTCCTGCAGGTCCTGGTATTGAATTTTAGAAATGATGGCAACGCAACCTTCATGATTGCCAACATTAAAGGTGTTTAGTTTTTCGGATGGTACTTTATTCACCGGAACCTGTGCCTGCATGGCTGCAAATTTCACAGCATCAATTGCAGCACCATGTGCAGTAGTTTGTATAAAAATGCGTTCGAGTTGTACGCCTTCTTTTAAAGCATTTGTTACAGCGTTAATACCAACGATCAATGTATTTTTCTTAGGCCGGCGTTGTTGTTGTCTGAACGGTTGCATAATTGAAAGTTGATAGGAATTATTATTTACAGTTATGCTATTTTTTGATATATCGAATTTTACCTCATCCCCATCCCTTCTCCACCTCATCCGGCTTCGCCACCTTCTCCTAAAAGAGAAGGGAAAAAGATGCAATTGCGTTTGAAGGGTGCCCAGCTGCAACTTTGATTACAATTTCCAATAGCAGGTTGCGGCGGGCCATTTACATAATTTGTTCCGTTATGCAGGATTTGCCTTTGGCTGTTCATTATCACATTATCACATTTGCATCAGCATCAGCTTTACTTTTAAAATAGCTGCTACACTCATTGAATCGGTAATAAGGCCTTCTTCCACCATTTGGTAGGCTTTTTCAAAAGGTATTTTTTTTACAAGCAGTTGCTCTGTTTCTTCCGGCATCGAACTGTGCTGGCTTAAGCCCTGTGCAAGGTAAACAACTGCATATTCATCGCTTACCGAATTGCTAAGATGCATTTCAACGATCTTAGTATATTTTGAGGCACGCAGACCGGTTTCTTCTTCCAGTTCTCTTGCGGCACCATTTACCGGGTCTTCGTCAAAGGGTGAACCGCCTTCGGGTATTTCCCAGCAATATTTATTTAAAGGGAAACGATATTGACCAACCAGCCAGGTATTGTTTTCGTCATCAAGCGGAATAACCCCTACAGCAATATTTTTAAAATGAACAACGCCATAAATACCATCATTACCTGCAGGATTAATAACCTTATGCTCGGTAACACTTATCCATTTATTGCTATAAATTTCTTCCGAATTATTTATCTTCCAGGGGTTGGTTTCAGTATTCACGCGACTTGATTTTTACAAAATAAAAATTCCAAATT
>JBKJNG010000518.1:0-5631 GCA_046596065.1 Phnomibacter sp.
GCCATGTCTAATTCGCTGGTTTGGTCTTCGGCATTTATTCCTACATTTGCCGCCCCGTTTAAAAAACACGGGTTTTATCATGATTTTTTTATTAAAACAATTAAACGCAGATGCACAGGAAACTGGTGCTGCAGCTCCTGAAGCTGTTGAGGCCAATACTGCGACATCAAATGCACCTGTGAGCGAGCCTGACGCAGCCGCCCCTGTGGAAGCAGCGATAGTATCTGAAGCAGCCCCTGTTGCTGAAGCACCAGCCGCTGAAACAACCGCAGCATTAGAAACGCCAGAAATTGCAGTAGAAGAAGTTACTGCGGCTGAACCAGTTGCAGAAGCACCGGCAGAACCTGTAGCCGAAGCGCCTGCTGAAGAAACATTAGCCATTTTCGACGAACCAACTGAACCAGTTAAAGCCGTTGCACCAGTAGCGGAAGTAGTTGCTACCGCACACGATGATTTCGACTGGACAGTTGACAAACGCAATGTGTCTGTTTACAACAAAGAAGAAAGAGAAAAGTACGACAAAGTGTACGACGATACTTTCAAACAGATTACTGACAACACCATGGTAATTGGCGTAATTGTAGGCCTTACCAAAACTGACGCCGTTGTAAACATCGGTTTCAAAAGCGATGGCCTTATAAGCCTGAACGAATTCCGCGATGCACCAGTTTCTATTGGTGACGAAGTGGAAATTATGGTTGTTGAGAAAGAAGACAGGGATGGTCATCTTAACCTGAGCCGCAAACAAGCCCGCGTAACACGTGCATGGGAAAAAATTGTTGATGCGCACAAAACAGGCGAAGTAGTTACGGGAACTGTTACCAGTAAAACAAAAGGTGGATTAATCGTTGACGTATTCGGTATGGAAACCTTTCTGCCAGGATCCCAGATCGACGTGAAACCCGTTACAGATTACGACCAGTTTGTAGGAAAGACAATGGAATTTAAAGTGGTTAAGGTTAACGAAACCATTAAGAATGCCGTAGTAAGCCACAAAGCCCTTATCGAAAGCGATATTGAAGCGCAACGTGCCGAGATTATGGCTAAACTTGAAAAAGGCCAGGTACTGGAAGGAACTATCAAGAACATAACTGACTTCGGTGCCTTTATGGACCTTGGCGGCTTAGATGGTCTCCTATATATTACGGATATCAGTTGGGGACGTATCAACCATCCTTCAGAAGTGCTGAAATTAGATCAGAAACTGAACGTGGTTGTATTGGATTTCGACGACGACAAAAAACGTATCAGTCTTGGCCTGAAACAACTTACTCCACATCCTTGGGATGTGCTGCCTGAAACTATACAGGAAGGCGAAGTTGTAAAAGGTAAAGTGGTGAATATTGAAGATTACGGTGCATTCTTAGAAGTAATGCCAGGTGTTGAAGGCTTGGTTCACGTAAGTGAAATTACCTGGGCTAACACACCGGTTAATGCTAAGGAGTTTTTTAAACTGGGCGATGAGCATGCAGCTAAAGTAGTTACCCTTGATAAAGACACCCGCAAAATGAGCCTGAGCATCAAACAGATGACGCAGGATCCATGGAATACTATCGAAAACAAATTCCCGGTTGAAAGCAAGCACAAAGGCACTGTTAAAAACATTACTCCTTACGGCGTATTTGTTGAACTGGAGCCTGGTATTGGCGGCATGATCCACATCAGCGACTTAAGCTGGTTGAAGCGCCTGAACCACCCAAGTGAGTACACTAAAGTGGGCGAGCAAATCGACGTGATAATCCTGAACATAGACAAGGAAGGACGCAAACTGCAATTAGGACACAAACAACTGGAAGAAGATCCATGGAATACCCTTGGCGAAACCTTCCCGATTGGTTCTATTCATGAGTGTACCGTAATTAAGAGAGATGACAAAGGCGCTGTTGTAAGCTTGCCTTACGGCCTGGAAGGATTTGTTCCTGCCCGTCACTTAACTAAAGAAGATGGTGGCACCATTGCAGCAGACGAAACCAACCAGTTTATGGTTATCGAGTTTGACCGCAACGAAAAACGCATCGTGTTAAGTCATGCACGCATTTGGGAAAGAGCTAAACAGGAAGAAGTAGAAGCTGAGAAGAAAGAAAAAGCTATTGAAGCTGACGCAACCAAAAAAGCGGTTAAGAACATTCAACAGAAGGTTGAAAAAACAACTTTGGGTGACCTTAGCGTGTTAGCCGACCTGAAGAAAAAGTTAGAAAGCGGCGAAGGAAAGTAAGCGCTTAGAACTTTATAAATAGCCTGCCTTTTACCAGGCAGGCTATTTTTTTTAAAATCCATATATCGATTGCTGACGAATATTCATTAATATGCCATCCAATATGAATACAGATGAAATCCACGATGAAGATTGGGACAGGGAAGATGAAAAATCCAACCAAAGCCGCTCCTCCCGCCACCGCCGCGATCGTAAACAGGCACTTGAAGAAGATATCATAAAAGTTGCCAAAGACGATATGCTGAAAGCCCGCGAGATTGTTATGATCCGCAAAGAATTAAACAGGCTTCATTACAAAGTAAAAAGCTATCACAATCAAACCCGTATAACAAACGCCATTGTTCAATTAGTAATTATAGCACTGTTGCTTGTCATCGTTTACAGGCTGTATACAGTCGACGTTGCTTTGATGAAATAATAATAGGTATTGCTTTTTTACAGTAGTGGGTTCCCGCTAAATGATCGCTGATTTCTCATCTCTTTTAGTGTTGTAAATCGACTATCAGGATGAACAATGGAACGCCATTTTAGCTTATAAACTCTTTAATTGTCCTACAAGTCTTATCAACTCTCCCTTTAGATCTGGGATTTAGTTTAAGCGGCTATATTGAATTGCACCGGGCGGTTTTAAAGGGCGTATTCTCTTTATGGATTTAGCCAAACAATTATTTTCGGCTAAAGCCGTCTCGGTTACTATTATTCTTTATCCCGTCCTGAAGGACGGAGCAATTAAAATGCTTAATTACATAATATAGCCCTTTAAAGCTCGGGAGTTTACCTAAACCTCATCAGCAGCAAATCATTAAAATTTTGCAGCGATGATATTTTAAGATCGGCAGCGCCCCATTTGCTATCCTGCAACTGGTTATACGCAGGCACTACTACGCATTTCATTTTAGCAGCCTTTGCGGCTATCATACCATTAAAAGAATCTTCAAAACAGATGCAAGAGGAAGGATCTGATTGTAACTGTTCCGCACATTCAATATAAACCTGCGGATGCGGCTTTCCGTACGGCAAATGCTCTGCACTTGTTGTTGCCTGCAGAAAAGGTTTTATTCCTAATACATCAATAACAGCATGCGCTATCTGCATCCCAGACGATGTAGCTAAACCAATTTTATATTGTTTGGCATGGAAATAATGAAAAATATATTCAAGCCCGGGAAGCGCTTTACCTTTTGAACGGATCTTTTGCTCTACCAGCTGTTCAATTTGAATCTTAGCAGTATCAATTGAATCAAAAGGAATTTTAAAATACCGGAACCAGTATTCAAGCCATTCTTCCGTACGCAACCCCACCGTGTGCTCGTACTGCGTTTTTGAAAGCTGTCTCCCGTATTGCGCCAACACTTCGGAACCAGCCTCGTACCAAAGCGGCTCTGAGTCAATCAGGAGGCCATCCATATCAAAAATCACCGTATCTAACTGCAACATGAACACAAGGTTTAAGGGCCGCAAAATTGGGCACTTATTATCAATATAAAACATTGCATTTATACCTTTTGCACGAATAAGAAAGGGGATTCCTGGGCAGGAAAGAAATAATTACCGTATTTCCTGACATTTTTCTTATTTTAATTATTACTTGCAGATCCGGGAGAATTTTAGATGGGATAACTGTTAGTTATTAGTCGTGTGCCACTTAGATTTACCAGGCTGTTTAGTACTTAAAACCGATTGCAATGTCATCCATTTTAAGTTGGTTGCAGGATTCACGCCTTGTAAAAGGACCGCTGTATTCGTTGGTAGGCTTGTTATCCTGGCCATGGTTTAACGTGGTAAACCGCATACACATTAAGGGTATGGAAAACCTTAATGCCTTGCCTAAAAATAATGTGCTGTTTGTAAGCAATCACCAAACCTATTTTGCCGATGTAATTTGTTTCCTGCATATTTTTTGTGCACATAGCTGGCGTAAAAAAAACAAACTCGGTTTGCCCTGGTATTTGCTTTGGCCTTTTACCCGTGTAAAATTTATTGCGGCCGAAGAGACCATGAAAAGCAATTTTATCAGTCGTCTATTTGCACTGGCGGGTGCCATTACCATAAAGCGAACGTGGCGTAGCAAGGGTACAGATGTTGATCGGCCAAGAGATGAAAACGATACTACCAAAATTGATGAGGCCCTTTTAAAAAACTGGATAATAACTTTTCCGCAGGGCACAACCAAACCTTTTGCACCGGGCCGCAAAGGCACGGCTTATATCATTAAGAATAATAAATCTGTAGTAATCCCCGTAGTTATAAGCGGGTTTTGGCGTGCCTTTGATAAAAAAGGATTAAAGCTTAAAAAGAAAGGATCCTTGCTAAGCATCAACATAAAAGAGCCGCTGAAAATTGATTATGATGCCGAACCCGAAACCATTTTAGAACAAGTAATGGACGCGATTGAACAAAGCACAAAATTTATGCTGAAAGGAAGACATCACGTTAATAATTTGAAAGACAAATGAGGCGGTGATTGGTGAATAGTGAGTGGTCAGAGCACCGGCATTCATTCTTCACTTTTGTCTTTTTACCTTTTTCTTTTCATGTTTTCCCTTTTCACGTTTCACATTTGCATTTTTTAGCCAACGCCTCAACTAAAACTGGTTTCCAGTTTTTTAAATAACAGTTTAACAATATATGTATATTCAGCAATTAAAGCTGTTAGCCATTATGAAACTATTAATAGTAATCGCAACCTGTTTTTGCAATTCAATAACCAATTTTAATCAGCATACCTTTTTCAAAAAATAACAACTGACAGAATATAAAATAAATAGAATACTAAAAATATTTTTTATGAAACTACTGTTGCTTTTATTGTTACCCTTTCCCTTAATAGCACAAACCGAAGTTGATAATAATTTCGGTCCTGCGAAAGCAATGACATTTATAAATTCTTTAAATGATGTACAGAAGAAAGAAGCAGTATATCCATTTGACGAAATGAACCGTTATGACTGGCATTATCTTCCTGCAACCATGGTTCATCGTTATGGTGTTGGTGTAAAAGAATTAGATAGTGCCCAAAAGAAATACTTATATATTTTGATGCAAGCTTATTTAAGTAAAGAAGGCTATACAAGGACAAAAAATATTATGAGTTTTGAATACTTCTTAAAAGAATTAGAACCCAATAATGTAAACCGCATACCTGAAAATTATTTCGTTGCTATTTATGGTACCCCAGGCAAGGATAGCGTATGGGGTTGGAAATTCAGCGGGCATCATGTCGCACTAAACTTCACTATTGTAAATGATAAACTGGCATTTGCCCCATTCTTTTTTGGTATTTATCCTGCAGAAGTAAAAGATGGCCCAAAAAAGGCACAAGACTAATAAAAGATGAGGAAGACCTTGGATTTGAACTGGTGAATTCACTTTCACAAGACCAAAAGCAAAAAACCTTTTTTCAGTTAAAAGCTTTT
>JBKJNG010000159.1:0-7221 GCA_046596065.1 Phnomibacter sp.
TTTTAAATTTCTATGGCCCGGATCGCCCTATTTTAATCATTTAATGATTATTATATTCCCAGCATTGGGAGGAGTTTTCGCCATTCTTTTTTTCAGAAACTTTCTTCATACAAAACAAAAGGTCCCTATTTTAAATAAGGTTTTAAGCGTAATGATTGGCCTTTACGTTATTGCTATTATAACCCGGCTTTCGGGTAGCGACAAGCTTAGTTTTAGGATAATAGATTATGCAGGCCTTACAGCAACTTTACTTGGTATAGGCATTGCAGCGAAATTGTCTTTGCAGAATTACAGGCCGGCAAAATTCTTTCTGCTGGCATGGACAATTTTCCTTTTTGGAATCATATTATTCGTAATGCGTAACCTCAATATTCTCCCATATAATATTTTTACTAACTATACTATGCAGGCTGGCACTGATATTGTAGTTATACTGTTGTCCTTTGCATTGGCTGATAAAATAAACATATTAAAAAAGGAAGAAGAAGCGTCAAGGGAGCAGGCATTGAGGGTTTCCTTATTAAATGAAAAGATCATACGTGAGCAAAATATATTTTTAGAAAACAAAGTTGAAGAGCGTACAGTTGAATTGAAACAAACCAATGTTGAGTTAACCACCACGCTGACTAAATTAAAGGATGCACAGGGACATTTGATCGAATCAGAAAAAATGGCATCGTTAGGACAGTTAACCGCTGGTATAGCACATGAGATTAATAACCCAATCAACTTCGTAAGCTCTAATATCAGGCCGTTAAAAAGAGATATTGCAGATCTGCTGGAATTACTTTCGTTATACGATGAAATGAAGCAGGTAGATACAATGGTTGCCTTAAAAGAAAAGATTGATGCAGTTGAAAGACTGAAGAAAGAAGTAGATTTAGATTATATAAAGGAAGAATTGGACATGCTTTTGAAAGGCATGGAGGATGGTGCAAATCGTACCGTAGAGATAGTGAAGGGGTTAAAAATATTTTCGCGTGTAGATGAATCAGACCTCAATTTTGTGAATATTAATGAGGGTATAGAATCAACATTGGTGATATTGAATAACCAGATGAGCAGTCGTATGAAACTGGTAAAAGAATTAGGCAGCATTCCCGCGATTGAATGTTACGCCGGTAAATTAAACCAGGTGTTTATGAACATTCTTACCAATTCAATTCATGCCATACTGGATCATCCTGATAGTGAAAAAATACCTACGATACAGGTTAAAACCTGTATGCTAAATGATCAAACGGTTGTAATTTCTTTTAAGGATAATGGAACGGGAATGACGCCGGAAGTAAAAGGGAAAATATTTGAACCTTTTTTTACGACTAAAGATGTGGGAAAAGGTACTGGTTTGGGGCTTTCAATAGTGTTTAAAATAATTGAAGCACATAATGGCACAATTGATGTAATAAGTGAGGTAGGCGAGGGAACAGAGTTTAAAATTACACTACCCGTTAAAAGACATTAATTTTTTTTATTATTATTGGAAATGAATAACACGTTAATTAATGTTCTGTATTTGGATGATGAATTGCACAATCTGCAATCCTTCAGGGCAACATTCCGAAAACAGTACAATATCTTTACTACTGAATCGGTTGAAGAAGCGGAAATTATCTTAAGCGAAAATGATATACATATCATATTGGCAGATCAACGTATGCCGGTAATGACCGGTGTTCAATTCTTTGAAAAAATCCGGAAAAATCACGGTGACTCAATCCGTATTCTTATAACAGGCCATACCGATATAAGCGCAGCTATTGACGCCATAAATAAAGGAGAGGTATTCAGATTTATAGACAAGCCATGGGATTATACTTACGTGCAGAATGCTATTGCACATGGATACGATATTTATAAAACAAAAATTGAACTGGAGCAAAGAAACGCTGATCTTCAAAAAGCATATGATGAACTTGATAAATTTGTTTACAGTGCATCACATGACCTTCGTGCGCCGCTGATGTCGGTAATGGGAGTTGTTAGCCTAGCATTAATGGAGGAAGATGTAACATCTCAAAATGCATATCTCGAATTAATAAAACATTCTGTACTTAAGTTAGATGCGTTTATATTGAGTATTATCGATTATTATAAAAATGCAAGAGGCGTTGCCGTAATTCAGCCAATTAATTTTAATGAGCTTGCTAACGATGTTAAAGAAACGATTATGTACCTGCCGGGGTTTGATAAAATAACCCACAGCATCGTTGTAAATCAAACTGGCGTTTTTAAATCAGATATTATTAAGATCAGGATCATACTTAACAACCTGCTAAGCAATGCTGTAAAATTTCAGGATCCAAAAAAGGACGGCCATAGCTTTACACTCCAAATAGATGCAGATGATAAAACCTGTAAAATTGTAATTTGGGATAACGGTTTAGGTATCAAAGAAAAGGATATTGGCAATATATTTAAAATGTTCTATAGGGCTGGGAATACAACAAGTGGTTCGGGTATAGGACTTTATATTGTTAATGAAGCAATAGTAAAATTGGGCGGTAATATTAGAGTAGAATCTGTGTATGGAGAAGGTACAACTTTCACAATTATCCTCCCATCAATAAATGAATAATGGCGATGTCCAAACAATACAATTTTTTATTGGTCGATGATAGTTTACTGGATTTATTCATTCATAAAAAAATGATATCCATCAGTAACATCGCAGAATCAATTACGACTTTTAATTCGGCAGAGGAAGCATTGGAATACCTTAAGGAAAACGAATCGGTTTTGCAGGAAAGCATTATGTTACTTGATCTTCAGATGCCAGGAATGAATGGATTTGAATTTATTGATGTATTTGCTAATCTTAGCGACAGAATTAAAACATCTGTAAGGATCTTTATTCTTTCTTCCACTGTTGATCACGGGGATATAAAAAAAGCGAAAGAGAATCCCTACATAGAAGATATGATTTCAAAGCCTGTTGATGTAAATTTTCTTAAAACAAAACTCGGATAGTTGCCAGCATGTTTTTTAGTTGCTACACGCTTTTCATAAATTCTTTCCTATACTGAGAAGGTGTTACCTTTCTAATATTAATAAACTGTTTATTAAAATTAGCTAAGGTGCTATATCCGCTGTCGTAGCATATTTGCTGAATCGGCATTTGAGTATCCATAAGTTGTTTGCAGGCATGTCCTATTCTTACCTCATTTAAAAATTCAACATAGGTTTTTTTAGTTGTTTTTTTAAAATAGCTGCAAAAGGCTGGAACGCTCATCCCTGCATTTGAAGCAATATCTGTCAGTGAAATAGCATCCTGGAAGCGGGCTATCGTATATTGAAAGATCGCATCAATCCGTTCCTGCCTTTTTGGATTCCATTCCTTTATTTCCTGCGTTGATATAGTTTCATAATCATTTGTTTCAGCAATTACCTGCAGGCATTTGCACAATTCAATTATGCTATTGAAGCCGGTACAAAATTCAAGATCACTTATCATTGACTGAAGTTGTTGCCTGCATTGCCCTGTTACGCGAATGCCACTTGCTGATAATGCTAATAATTGCCTGATAATTCTTGTTTCCGGCAGTTCAATAAATTCATTCCCCCAAAAGTCTTTTTTAAAATGAACCACCACGGCACTTGTAAACAGATCCTTGTTTTTTTTCTGAAATGTATGCGGCAGATTTGAGCCTAAAAAGAACACATCTCCGGTTAAAAAACCTCCTACGTAATTGCCTATATAACTGGTGCCTTCTCCCTTTGTAAATAGAATAAGTTCATATTCAATATGCTGGTGCCATGGTACTTCAAAGTAGGGCGTTGCATGCGTTTTAGCTACGAATGACCGGTTTTCGGCAAGGGGTAATTTTTCAATAATTGGCTTCATAGAATTTACTATTGCAACTATATTATTTATTATTAGCACTAATCGGAAGTAAAAATATTAATATAGTTTTAGTATTCAATAAAAAAGTGGCGGTTATTATTCAGCCATAGAAATAATTTAGCGGAAACGAATTGCAGTTGTTACAGCCGTATGATTTTGTAGTTGTTCCTTCATCTATCAATGTATCAAAAGGCTTGGGCCAATCTGTAATTTACCGCTAATTCCTTTTCAAAAAAAGTTTAACTCGCGGTCAAATTCAACCATATGCTATTATTAGGTATTGATGTAGGAACTTCTTCTATTAAGGTAAGTATTGTGGATGCACAAACGCAGCGCGCTGTAGCGGTTGCGCAATTTCCCGATTCAGAAACTCCTATTGAGTCTTTGCATCCAGGCTGGGCGGAGCAGGAGCCTGAAATGTGGTGGCAGCATGTACAGCAAGCCATTTTAAAAGCTAATAATTCGACCCTTTATAACCCGAAAGATATTATTGCCATTGGCATTGCCTATCAAATGCATGGGCTTGTAATGGTCGATGAAAATCAGCAGGTGTTGCGCTCCTCAATTATCTGGTGCGATAGCCGTGCTGTACAAACGGGTGATGCTGCATTCCATGCAATCGGGGAAGAAAAATGCTTGTCGCATTTACTTAATTCCCCTGGCAATTTTACTGCGAGTAAGCTGGCGTGGGTTAAACAAAACGAACCCGATGTTTTTGCCAAAGCGACTAATATTATGTTGCCCGGCGATTTTATTGCCATGAAATTAACCGGAGAAATAACTACCAGTAGTTCTGCTTTATCAGAAGGTATTTTCTGGGACTTTAAAACCAATAGTATTTCAGCAGATGTATTAAATTATTATGGGTTTGATGCGTTTTTAATACCGAAAATTCAACCGGTTTTTTCAAACCATGGATTGCTCAAAAATGAAGTTGCTTCATCATTGGGCTTACAAGCCGGAATACCGGTAACTTATAAGGCAGGTGATCAACCAAATAATGCCTTATCGTTAAACGTAATGCAGCCGGGCGAAGTAGCTGCTACTGCTGGTACTTCAGGCGTTATATATGGTGTTGGCGATACGCTTAATTACGATTTGCAATCCCGGGTTAACAGTTTTGCGCATGTAAATCATACAGTATCCGATCCGCGTATCGGCACTTTATTGTGCATTAACGGAACAGGCATCGCAAACAGCTGGACGAAGAAATTATTGGCTTCCAATAAAACATATGCAAGCATAAACGATTTAGCCATGCAGGTAGCAATCGGCAGCAATGGGTTAACAGTTTTGCCTTTTGGCAATGGTGCTGAACGTGTGCTTGTTAATAAAACTGTTGGTGCGCATTATCACAATATTGATTTTAATAAACATACCGATATTCACATTTTCAGGGCAGTACAGGAAGGTATTGCTTTTGCATTCAGGTATGGTCTTGATATATTAAAAGAGAATGGCATAAAACCAGGTGTTATCCGGGCCGGAAGTGCCAATATGTTTTTAAGTAAATTATTTACGCATGCATTTGTAAATACGCTGCAGGTACCTGTTGAATTATATGCCAATGATGGAAGCACCGGTGCTGCCCTTGGTGCAGGTATTGGTGCTAATATTTTTAAAGATGCTAGAGAAGCTTTTCTTAACACGAGACCATTGCAATTAATTGAGCCCAATGAAAATGGCTATGAAGAACATTATCAGCGCTGGCTAATGCTTTTGCAAAAGCAACTATAAAAACGATTCAACTATTTATTTATAATCACTAGTAATTTTTAAATAATCAATTATGTCAACAGTAATTACAGGTGCCAAAGAATTCTTTGGTGGTATTGGCCAGGTAAAATATGAAGGTCCCGAATCTGATAATCCATTAGCTTTTAAATGGTACGATGAGAATCGTTTAATAGCTGGTAAAACAATGAAAGATCATCTCCGTTTTGCATGTGCTTACTGGCATTCATTCTGTGGTAATGGTGCCGATCCTTTTGGTGAACCAACACATATTTTTCCATGGGCTGTAAAGCAAGATGCAGTTGAAAGAGCAAAAGATAAAATGGATGCCGCATTTGAATTCATTACAAAAATGAATTTGCCTTATTATTGTTTTCATGATGTGGATGTTGTTGATTATACCAACGATGTTGCTGACAATGAAAAAAGATTACAGGCGCTTGTTGCATATGCGAAAGAAAAACAGGCAGCGAGTGGTGTAAAATTATTATGGGGTACTGCTAACCTTTTCTCCAGTAAAAAATACATGAATGGTGCTGCAACAAATCCTGATTTTCATGTGCTGGCACACGGTGGTGCACAGGTTAAAGCTGCGCTTGATGCAACTATTGCATTGGGTGGTGAAAACTATGTTTTCTGGGGCGGTCGTGAAGGGTATATGAGCTTGCTGAATACCAATATGAAACGCGAGCAGGAACATCTTGCAATGTTTCTGCATAAAGCAAAGGATTATGCAAGAAGCAATGGTTTTAAAGGAACTTTTTTTATAGAACCAAAACCATGTGAACCTACCAAACACCAATACGACTACGACAGTGCAACTGTAATTAGTTTTCTTCGCCAGTACGATCTTCTCAACGATTTTAAATTGAATCTTGAGGTTAACCACGCAACACTGGCAGGTCACACATTTCAGCACGAGTTGCAGGTGGCAGCTGATGCGGGATTGTTAGGTAGTATGGATGCTAACCGCGGCGACTATCAGAATGGCTGGGATACTGACCAGTTTCCCAACAACCTTAATGAGCTTGCAGAAATTATGCTGGTGTTCTTAGAAGCTGGCGGACTAAAAGGCGGTGGTGTAAATTTTGATGCTAAAATTCGCAGGAACAGTACTGATCCTGCCGATCTTTTTTATGCGCATATTGGTGGTATGGATTCATTTTCAAGAGCATTAGTTATAGCAGATAATATTCTTACAAAATCTGATTATAAAAAAGTGAGAACAGATCGTTACGCATCTTTTGATAGCGGAACCGGCAAAGCTTTTGAAGAGGGAAATATTTCTCTTGCAGATCTGCGTGATTATGCAGTTAATAATGGAGATCCGGCAACAATCAGCGGTCGCCAGGAGTATCTCGAAAACGTAATTAACAGGTATATATAATTTAAAAGTCGATAATTGATTTATTATAGAAGTGCCCTGCAACGCGGGGCATTTTCATTTACTGGTATTATTATAGTTTCTTTGCCTGTGCAAACAAAAAATTATGTACTTGGTGGAGTAATTATCACGCTAATTGGTGCCATACTGTTTTCAACCAAAGCTGTAATTGTCAAAGTTATTTATCATCAATACGATATTAGTGTAGTAAGCCTGCTTACACTTCGTATGTTATTTTCATTGCCAATATAAAATGGCA
>JBKJNG010000434.1:0-8425 GCA_046596065.1 Phnomibacter sp.
GGCGTTTTAAAACGCGGTGAATAATTTTTACAGCAAGCCGCACAATCGAGGCAGCTAATTTTTGCAAAGGCTTCTTTGTGAAAGGCCGGCAACTGTCTAATAACCTTTCTTGGTTCAGCCCTTTTCAAAAATTGCTTGTATTCTTTTTGATGCTCTGCCGATTTTTTTTGCCAATTATCTAAAGGTTCGGTTGCCATGTTATATCATTCAAAAATTGTTGCAGCAAATCTCACACAATCTCATTAAACCAAAGCCGTACTTTACTTTTGCCGCGTTATTTTAAACCTATTACCGTGGTTAATGTTAATAGCTAACCCATCGGCAATTAAAGCCAATATTAAAATATGAACTTGTTCCAGGAAGCGTCCAATGATTTTCTTTGCCGTCATATAGGTTCCATTGGGTCGGAAGCGGCCATGCTCGAAACCATCGATTGTGCCGATATTGATGAACTTGTTAGCAAAACCATCCCTCAATCTATTCGCCTTACTGAAAAGCTTAACCTTCCCTCCGCCATCAGCGAGCCAGCCATGCTACACCTCGCAAGGGAAATGGGACAAAAAAATAAGGTGTTCCGCAGCTATATCGGGCAAGGCTATTACGATACCGTTACCCCAAGTGTTATTTTAAGAAACATATTTGAAAACCCGGGCTGGTATACGCAATACACGCCTTATCAGGCGGAAATAAGCCAGGGCCGACTAGAAAGCCTGCTAAATTTTCAAACCGTTGTTAGCGACTTTACCAGTTTACCGATTGCGAATGCAAGTCTTTTAGATGAAGCCACAGCTGGTGCAGAAGCCATGAACATGCTTTTTCATCATGTAAACAGGACTGAGACCATAGCAGCCCCAAGGTTTTTTGTGGATGAAAATATATTCCCTCAAACCAAAAGCCTTTTGGTAACCCGTGCAGTTCCTATCGGTATTGAACTTGTTTTTGGCAAATTTAAAGAGGCTACAATTGATGCAACTTATTTCGGAGCGCTTATTCAATACCCGGCCGATAACGGCGCTGTAATTGACTACACAAATTTTATAGATGAAGTTCACACGTATGGCGGCTATGTTGCCATGGCTACAGATTTGCTTTCGCTAACCTTGCTAACTCCCCCTGGCGAACTGGGTGCCGATGTTGCTTTTGGTTCTGCACAAAGGCTAGGTGTTCCGTTAGGATATGGTGGACCCCATGCAGCTTTTTTTGCGGTAAAAGGTGATTTTAAAAGAGCCATTCCAGGTCGCATTATTGGGGTTAGTGTTGATGCCGCAGGAAACAGGGCGCTTCGTATGGCACTTCAAACAAGGGAACAGCATATAAAAAGAGAAAAGGCAACTTCTAATATTTGTACTGCGCAGGCATTGCTGGCCAATATGGCCGCTATGTATGCAGTATACCACGGGCCCAAAGGAATTAAGAAAATAGCGAAGCGGATTCACTTGCTTGCTGCGGCGCTTAATAACGCATTAGCCGCTGCTGGTATACAACAATTGAATGAGTTCTTTTTCGATACCCTTCATTTCACCGTAAAGGATGTTGAAAAATTCAAGTCGGTTGCATTGGCTCACAAAACCAACTTCAGGTATTTTGAAGATGGTTCTGTTGGGATTTCATTCGATGAAGCTGCTACTGCCTTCCCATCAGATACGACCAAAAACCTGCAGGCCATCTTTACTGAAGCTGGTTACGCCAATTTTAAGATTGAACTGCGTGACGACGAAGGGTTATTCGATAATCCCTCTGCATTTAAACGTACTTCCACCTATTTACTTCATCCGAACTTTAATACCCATCATAGCGAAAGCCAGATGATGCGGTACATAAAACAACTGGAGAACAAGGATCTTTCATTGAACACTTCTATGATTAGCCTTGGAAGTTGCACCATGAAGTTGAATGCAGCTACTCAAATGATTCCGCTTAGCTGGGTGAACTGGAATAAGATTCACCCGTTTGCGCCTGTTGACCAGGCAGCAGGATATCATCAAATGATGCAGGAACTTAGCGACTACCTATGTAAGATCACTGGTTTTGACGACTGCTGGCTACAACCAAATAGTGGTGCTCAAGGCGAGTATGCCGGGCTGCTTGCCATCAGAAATTACCATTTGCAAAACGGCAATTCGGAACGTGATATTATGCTAATACCAATTAGCGCCCACGGTACAAACCCTGCCAGCGCAGTAATGGCGGGCATGAAAGTAGTTGTAGTGAAGGCTTTGGCAAATGGTTATATAGATGTCGATGATTTTAAAGCGAAGGCCGAACAGTATGGTAGCCGTCTGGCAGGTACCATGATCACTTACCCCAGCACTTACGGCGTTTTTGAAGAAAGTGTAAAAGAGCTTTGTGAAATTGTTCATGCAAACGGAGGCCAGGTTTATATGGATGGAGCCAATATGAATGCACAGGTTGGTTTAACGTCTCCTGCCGCAATTGGTGCCGATGTTTGTCACCTTAACCTGCATAAAACCTTTTCTATTCCGCATGGCGGTGGCGGACCTGGTATGGGACCGATCTGTTTTGGCAAACACCTGCTTAGCACTTTTATGAATGTATTGGACGCGGATGGAAAATTAGTTGGTGATACAACTTACCTGAGCAGCCATGTTTCAGCAGCGCCATTTGGCTCGGCGTCAATCCTGCTTATCAGCTATGCATATATACGCCTGCTAGGCGAAGATGGCGTTAAAAAAGCAACCCAGTATGCCATTCTAAACGCCAATTATATGCGGGCAAGATTGCAGGAAAAATTCGACATCCTGTATCTTGGACACAACGGCACCTGTGCCCACGAATTCATTATAGATCTCAGGCCATTTAAATCTACCGCGGGTATTGAGGCAGAAGATGTAGCAAAACGCTTGATAGATTATGGTTTTCACGCACCGACGCTTAGCTTCCCAGTTCCGGGCACAATTATGATTGAACCCACGGAAAGCGAAGACAAAGCGGAACTGGATCGCTTTTGTGATGCCTTGCTTGAAATAAGAAAAGAAATAGCAGCCATTGAAAACGGTATAGCTGATAAAGCAAACAACCCGTTAAAAAATGCGCCGCATACGCAGCTGGAAGTTATTAGCAGTAGCTGGAATAAACCTTATTCCCGTGAGGTAGCAGCATTCCCGCTGGATTATGTAAAACAAAATAAATTCTGGCCATCTATTGCAAGGGTTAACAATACCTATGGCGATAGAAACCTAATTTGCACCTGTGAACCTGTAAGTGCTTACAGCGATGATCTTATTTCAGTGTAACTTAACACATATCACATATCCGCAATTTTTAAGGCCCAGCGTTGTTGGGCTTTTTCTTTGCATTTTTTTCAGTATTGAATTACAATTGTGAACAAAGTTCATCTACATCTATTAAAAAAAACTTCACTTTAAATTTCATAAAGAATTTGGCCAGGCTTTACTTCGCTGTTGTGTTTTACTGTAAAAATGTTTTTTTATACATTTAAAAAATAATTCAGATATTCATCAAATCCAAAAATTCAATTTTGATATTATTTACAATTGCCATACACTATTGTAATTAGAGTTTATTTTATCAGAAAACAGTCCTACGGAATTTATTTTTATCAGGTATAATTTTTTTAATAAAACACTTCCCTTCCCACCCTACAATTCTTAATACGAATGACCAAGAAAAAGATCCTAACTGTAAGCAGCAAGTTATTCTTCGAAAATGGTATAGCAAACGTAAGATTGCAACAAATAGCAAATCAGGCAAATATTAGTGTTGGCAATCTTGCTTATCATTATAAGAACAAAGAAGCCATTGTTAGCTCAATTTACGAAGAGGCTTTTGTTGAAATGTATAAACTATTAGATGGCATAATACCTAAACAAGATCTTGCAGATTTTGATAATTCGATAAAGGCAATCTATAAATTTCAAAACCAATATAGCTTTTGTTTTAACAATGTTTGGGAGATAGCCCTTAACTATCCGCACTTACAACAACAATGGCAGGTTATAAATAATAGCTTGCTTTCACTATTGAATAAGCGGCTAACTATTTATGTGAAGCAAGGCATTTTACATCCTGAACCATATACGGGCATTTATAAAATTTTATCGCACCATCTTTTGCTGAACTTACTTTCCTGGATTTCTTACCAGCAGCTAAGTGGAAAATCAGCTTCCCTGCAATCCTTTAAGAAAAGTATCTGGAGTTTAATCGTTCCTCATTTTACAGCAAATGGAATTAGCGAATTTAATAATCTCGGATTAGCGGTTTACTAAAATGCTTATTGTTCCGGATGGTCATTTTCCTATCTGCTATTTATTCTTTGCAAAATGGCATAGGATATTATCTGCTGGTTCATCAGGCATTGCTGGTTGGTAAATACCGCCAACAGGAAACTGTTCGTTCACGGTTTTACACATTGCAGGCTATAATCAAAAAGTGCATCCAATTATGGGCCACCTTTTCCTTTTAGCATATTTTACAACCGCATTACCATTCACACATTTACTTTTGAACCTTACTTAAACTTTTATTCCATGTTACTGTTCCGCTACACGAAAAGGTCATTCGTTATCCTGCTTTTGACTTTCTCCATTGGTTTTGGATTTGCCCAAACAAACCTAACTGACAGTTTGCCCGTCGATCCTTCAATTAAGATTGGCAAACTCGAAAACGGCCTCACGTATTACATCCGTCAAAATAAAAAACCCGAACAAAAAGTTGAACTCCGGTTGGCGGTGAATACTGGTTCCATAATGGAAGATGATGATCAGCAGGGCCTTGCTCATATGTCGGAGCACATGGCATTTAACGGCACTAAAAACTTTAAGAAAAACGACATCATTAGTTTTCTTCAAAGCATCGGTGTTCAATTTGGCGGAGATCTAAACGCTTACACCGGATTCGATGAAACTGTTTATATATTGCCTATTCCTACGGATAAACCTACAAACCTCGAAAAAGGATTCCAGATACTGGAAGACTGGGCGCACCAGGTTAGCTATATAGACGACGATATTAACGGTGAACGAAATGTGATATTGGAAGAAAGCCGTATGGGCAAAGGCGCCGAAGACCGCATGTTCCGCCAGTTGTATCCCAAGTTATTTCAGGGCTCAAAATATGGCGACCGATTACCAATTGGCATCGACAGCATTATAAAAACGTTTAAACCCGAAGTAATCCGCAGGTATTATAAAGAATGGTACCGCCCTAACCTGATGGCGGTTTTAGTAGTGGGCGATATTGATCCGGCAACTGCGGAAGCCATGATCAAAAAACATTTTTCAGGCTTAAAAAATCCTGGCAATGCCCGTGAAAGAACCCTGGCTTCAGTACCGGCATATACATCTAACGATGCCATGATTGTAACCGATAAAGAGGCTACTACCAATAGTATTTCTATTACCTATAGTGCCATGCCGGTAAAACCCGCTGCCACATTGGGTGAATACAAAAGAGATATGGTGAAAAATATTTTTTCAACCCTTACCAACCAGCGCTTAAGAGAACTGACGCAAAAAGAAAATCCACCTTTTCTTGGTGCCTTTGTTGATTTTAGCAGCTATGCCCGCGGTTACGAACAGTTTAGTTTAAACGTTTATAACGGCACAAACGATGCGCAAAAATCGTTATCAGCCGCAGTGGAAGAAGTGGAAAGAGTAAAGCGTTTTGGTTTTACACAAGCCGAACTGGAAAGAGCTAACAAGAATATCCTCGCAAATATTGAACGTGCGTACAACGAACGCGATAAAACGGAATCTGAAGCGTATGTAAGCGAATACATTCGGAATTTCTTAGCAAAGGAAACCATCCCCGGCATCGCAAAAGAATTGGATTATACTAAGACATTATTACCAACCATTACTTTAGACGAAGTGAATGCCGTTGGCAGTAAACTGGAGGCAAACGATCATTTTTTTGTAGCCCTTACCGGCCCCGAACCAACTGCGGGAACAACCCTGCCATCTAAAGACAGCCTTTTGGCAACAGCCACCGCCGCCGCCAATAATAAAGACATTAAGCCTTACGAAGAGGCAGCGATTGCAGCCAACCTGATGGAGAAAATGCCTGCTCCGGGCAAAGTGGTAAAAGAAACCACCGACCCAATTTTAGGTACCAAAACCTGGACCTTAAGCAACGGAACAACCGTAACCATTAAGAAAACAGATTTTAAAAACGACCAGGTTCTATTAGGCGCACGCCGTGCAGGTGGCACTTCGAATTATGGCGTAAAAGATAAATACAATGCCCAATTTGCAACAGCGGTTGTAAGCACCATGGGCATCGGAAATTTTTCTCCAACCGATCTTCAAAAAGTACTTGCGGGTAAAACCGCCAGCGCAGGCCCGGTTTTAACCGGCACCATGGATGGTTTTAGCGCCAGCAGCAGTGTGAAAGACCAGGAAACAATGTTCCAGCTTTTATACCTGCGGGTAACGGCGCCCCGTACCGATACCGCACTCTTCAGATCTTTCATCCAGCGTAATAAGCAGCAAACTGCTTTTGCAATGGCAGATCCGCAAAGTGCTTTTATAGACACTTTGGTTAAAACGAAATTTGGCAACAATCCTTTGGCGCCTATCGCCGTACCAAAACCCGAGTTTTTCGACCAGGTTGATATGGACAGGTCGCTGGAAATATATAAGGAAAGGTTTGGTGACGTAAGCGGAATGAACTTTGTGATCGTTGGTTCTGTGGATGAAAAGACCTTAAAGCCGTTGGTAGAAACTTACATTGCCAGCCTTCCTGCAACCGGCAAAAAATTTAATTATAAAGACAATGGTGTCCGCAATGCAAAAGGCAAAGTAAACCTGAATGTAAACAAAGGTCAGGCCGATAAGAGCCTGATCGTTGCTTTTCATACCGGCGAAATTCCTTACAGCGATGATCTTGATTTGAAAGCAAATGCTATCAGTGAAATATTAAACATTCGCATTATTGAAGAATTGCGTGAAAAAATCCAGGGCATTTACAGTGGCGGCATGAGCGGTAGCCTGAATAAACTTCCTTACTCTTACTACCAGTTTGTTATCCAATTGCCATGCGGACCAGAAAAAGTAGATACCCTTTTATATGCCATGAATACAGAGATTTCAAATCTTAAAAAGAACGGACCTAAACCTGCTGATCTTGAAAAAGTAAAACAACAATGGCTGGAGCAGAATAAAACTTCCATGAAGGAAAATGGCACCTGGTTAAACGAAATATTGGAAACAAAATTCCCGGGTGACAATACCGACCGTTTTATACATGCAGATAAATACATTAAAGCGCTTACGCCAAAACAAATCCAGGATGCAGCTAAACTGCTGCTGAATAATGCCAATGTGATAACAGGTGTTTTACGCCCAGCCGTATCCGCTGATAAAACAACTGGTAAAACAACAACCGCAGCTCCTAAAGCTACGCCTGGTGGCCGCAAAGCAGATGTTCAAAAAATGATTGAATTACCAGCGGCTGAATTTGAAGTTGAGGTATACGACAATGCAGATGTAGATGGCGACATCATTACCCTTTTCTTTAATGGTAAAGAAGTAATGAGCAAGCAAAGTCTTACAGATAAAGCAGCAACGATCAAATTAACATTTGATCCTAACGCAGATAAAAATGAGCTGGTAATGTTTGCTGAAAACCTTGGCAGCACGCCACCCAATACAGCTTTGGCGGTTGTTAAATGCAATGGTCAAAAATTTGATGTTCGCCTTAACAGCGATACCAATAAAAGCGGATCAATACAGTTTACATTGAAGAAGTAAACATGTATAATTTCTAACAAAAAAGACTCTTTACCGGGGTCTTTTTTGTTTTTATATGTTCATCATCAAATGAAACTAGGCCGCATTACCACTCTTCGATTCCTTCAATTCTGTTTCTTTCACCTGTGTATCTATCTTTTCCTGCTTAAGATCTGTACGTAACAGGTTATAAATACTCATATAAAAATTGGCAATCCAAACCAGCGAAAAACCGCCGATCAGGTACCCGCGCCAATCACTAAACAATAATTTGTACCCTGTTATTATAAGGAATAGCATTGTTACATAATGACTGAAGCAATACTCACAGGTAAACACGTAAAAAAACTTTCTGGCCAGTAACGTTTTGCGCTGCTTACTGCATCTTTCACAATATTCCCTTGGTTCCCTGAAGATTTCTTCATGCGTTACCGTCCAGGCAATACATGCAATGGGTATAGCCATTATAAACAAAGTAGAAACCTGCTCGCTAATAGACATATATTTTAAATTTCTACCGCATACCTAAAAAATAAGGCCAATCCAGATGTGTGATCTGTGATGTGAGATCTGAAATCCCGAAAGGAGCTATCGGGACTGATTTCTGATCTGTTGAACCTGGCAGAACATAATTATTTGCAGCAGGCTTGTTACCCTGTCAACTTAACTAACCCTGTCTTTTATTAACCCATCAACTTTTCAACATTCCGCCTTGT
>JBKJNG010000540.1:0-3112 GCA_046596065.1 Phnomibacter sp.
ACTCAACATCAATATATGACATTGAACAAATTAAAAAATGGCATTGTTACATCTATAATAATATTTTTTCTGCTAGGATGTTTTAACTCCAAGGCGCAAGTAAATTTTCCGAACGGAATCTCCGGTTCGTTTCAAATGGATGCCCAGTCTTATAAGGAAGACTCACTTATTGGTGCACCTTTTGTGCCAGAATATGTAGGAACAAATGGCTATCTGGATTTGAAATTTAATAGTGGTAATTTTAAAGCCGGATTACGTTACGAAGCATACCTTAATGCCTTGCAAGGTTATGACCCCGAAAACAGGTATAAGGGCACAGGTATCGCCAATAGATATGCCGGTTATAGTTTTGGAGACCTTGAAATAACAGCAGGAAATTTTTACGAACAATTTGGAAGCGGGTTAATTTTCAGAAGCTATTATGATTATGATCTAGGTTATGATAATGCGATGGATGGGATGCTTCTTAAATATAATACTAATGGAATTTATGTTAAAGGTTTTATAGCACGACAGCGAGCTTTTTTTGATTATGGTCCCGGGCTGGTTCGAGGCATAGATGGAGAAATCCATTTGAGCGAATTACTTCCAAATGTTAAATGGCGTAAAACCAACTTAATATTAGGAGGAAGTTTTGTAAGCAAGTTTCAAGAAAAAGATCAGGTATCTACCATTAAGCAACCTGAAAATGTAGGTGCCTCGGCTGGCCGCATTAACCTTATTCACGGCCCATTTAACGTATATGCTGAATACGCTTATAAAATTAATGATCCTAGCTATACCAATGGGTACATTTTTGCTCCGGGCCAATCACTTTATCTAACTGCCTCATATACCAAAAAAGGCCTGGGCATTAATGCAGCGGCCAAGCGTATAGATAATATGAGTTACAGAAGTGATCGTGATGCCACAGGAAATGTACTTAACCTGAATTATTTGCCGGCTCTTTCTAAAAATCAAACCTATCGTTTGGCAACTTTGTATCCCAATGCAACCCAGCCTAATGGCGAAATGGGTGTAATGGGAGAAGTGCTTTACACTTTTAAGAAAGACTCAAAACTTGGAGGAAAACATGGCACATCTGTCAGTGTTAATGCATCTCACATTAATGATATTGAAAGAATGCCAACTGGCGATGAATATGGCTATAAATCTGACTTTTTAAAAGTTGGTGAAACAGTTTTTTATCAGGATATAAACGTTGAAATCACAAAAAAACTCAACAAGAATTTAAAAGCGATTGCCACTTACATTAATCAGACTTATAATGATTCAGTGCTTCAGGGGCATCCTGATTCGCCAATGGTATATACAAATATTGCTGTATTAGAGCTAACTTATAAACTTACAAAAACTCAGAGTATACGTATGGAGTTCCAACATCTCTGGACTAAACAAGAAAAAGGAAATTGGGCTTTTGTATTGGCTGAATTCACTATTGCGCCTCATTGGTCTTTCAATGTTTATGACGAATACAATTATGGAAATTTCTATAAAGACCTACGTATTCATTATTTCAATGGCGGGATAGTTTATAATAAAGGTGTAACAAGGCTTGCAGTAGGTTATGGTAAGCAGCGTTCAGGATTATTGTGTGTTGGCGGTGTTTGCAGACAAGTTCCGGCATCAAACGGATTGACATTCAGTGTGTCTACAAGTTTTTAATTTTATTATTTTTGAAAAAGTAAATTGATAGTTAAGATGAAAAATACAATACATAAATATTTTACGCTGCTAATAATAACAATATCGGTTTTCCTGGTAGTATCATGTGATAGAATTTCACCACCATATTCACAGGAGATTCCAACAGTTGTCACCAAACGCAAGGTTTTATTGGAAGACTATACAGGTCATACTTGCCCCAATTGCCCAAAGGCTGCATTGGCGGCAGATACCATTGAAAACTACTTGTTTAAAGATCAGGTAGTAGTTGTGGCGCTTCATGTTGGTAGTTTTGCAACACCTGTAGCAGGTCCATTTTACTATGACTTCAGAACAACTGAAGGAACAGAATTGGATAACTATTTTGGATTATCAACAAGTGGATTACCGAAGGGAATGGTTAACCGTGCGGATTATGATAGTTTGCACAAAAAAAATTATAGCACCTGGAATAACGCAGTTTATAATCAATTATTAAAACCAGCAGAAGCTTCGATAGTAATTTCTAATAGCTACAATCAATCAAATAATACAGTAACAACAAACGTAAATTCTACATTTTTAAAAAGCTTAACCGGCAACTATTTTTTAAGTGTTTTTTATGTTGAGGATAGTATTATTCAGCCACAAGCAACCACAAGTGGTGGAGTGATTTCAAACTATGTGCATATGCATGCTTTACGTGGTTCCTTCAATGGAACTTTTGGAGATCAGATTGCGGTTAACCCTGACTCAAATTTTATTGCAACTAAGCAATATTCATCTCCTTTGAAATCTGATGCCGTTCCCAAAAACTGCCGGGTAGTTGCTTTTATTTATAATTACGATACCAAAGAAGTGGTACAAGCCGATGAAAAACAAATTCAATAAACAATAGGTATAAAACTTTATTTTGAAAAGATGGTTTTAAGAAATTCAGACCATTTTTTTATTTAAATTCAAAAAAGTGAAACACAAAATTGTTGTTGCAGTTACAGGAGCCAGCGGAAGTATTTATGCTAAAGTTTTGTTTGACAAGTTGGTTTTGCTAAAGGACCAAATTGAGCAGGTTGGGGTTATTCTTTCAAAAAATGCCAGAGATGTGTGGCAATATGAATTGCAAAACAGTGACTTTGAGCAGCTTCCATTTAAAGTGTATGAGCCCAATGATTTTTTTGCACCATTTGCCAGTGGCTCGGCTCGTTTTAAAACAATGATAATTTGCCCTTGCAGCATGGGAACCCTGGCTCGAATTGCAACCGGGATTTCTTCAGACCTGACTACGCGTGCTGCCGATGTAATAATAAAAGAAAGAAGAAAATTAATTCTTGTAACACGCGATACTCCTTTAAGTCTTATACATATAAATAATATGAAAACGATCACAGAAGCCGGTGGAATTATTTGCCCGGCTTCTCCTTCATTTTATTCGCTGCCAAAAACGATGGAACAGCTTGCTGCAACGGTG
>JBKJNG010000130.1:0-8109 GCA_046596065.1 Phnomibacter sp.
CGCCCGCAGGATGAAAGTGCCAACGAATATTTTTTACAGCATGCGAAAATAAACGCGGTTGGTATTGGCCCCGGTTGGCAGGAATATGAAGCCCAAATGGCCTTACTGGAAGAACTAATTGTTACAGTTAAATCCCCGCTGGTGATTGATGCCACTGCATTGTATCACCTTTCAAATAACCCTTCGTTGCTATTGCTTCGGCCAAAGGGAAGTGAAACCATCTTAACGCCGCATGTCGGGGAATTTGCCCGGTTGTTCGGTTCTTCCACTAACAGTTTTCAACGCATGGAAACTGCCATTGAAAAAGCAAGGGCATATAATGTTTTTATTGTTATGAAAGGCGCATACACGCAGGTGATTACACCCGGAGGCATGAGTTATTTTAATTCAACGGGAAACGCCGGTATGGCAAAGGGTGGAAGCGGTGATGTATTAACAGGTATCATAACCAGCCTGCTGGCGCAACGTTACCCTGCAACGCTCGCTTGCATATTAGGAGTATACGCTCACGGCCTTGCCGGCGATATTGCGGCTAAAAAATATTCGCAACAGGGCATGACAGCCCTTGATATAGTTCGGTGCCTACCTAAAGCCTGGAAACTGTTACAGGGTGAATAGCAATTGGCTTGTTTCAATTTTTTTTGTGTGAAACAAATAACCTTTTTTATTTTGCACTTTCAATTAACGCATATGAACAGGCTTAACTGAGCCTTCTCCTTCGCAGGAAAGTAAGGCTCCCAATCTTTTTAACGGTACTACTATTACTGAACCTTACTTAATTTATTTTTTATGGCGCAGGCTACTGCAACCGCACGGCAAAATGCTGTGTGGAAAATTATTCGGTCGTCTTTATCTGGCGAACATCAGGATCTAACATCTATGAACATACGGCGGGCGGTTATACTGCTGGCCATACCCATGATATTGGAATTAAGTCTTGAAAGTGTATTTGCACTGGTTGATATTTTTTTTGTAAACCGCTGGCTCGGAAATTATGCTGCAACTGCTGTAGGTTTAACTGAATCGGTTGTTACCATTGTGTATTCGCTTGCCATCGGAATTAGCATGGCTGCGACTGCTATGGTAGCAAGGCGCACAGGAGAAAAAAGTGAAGATGGAGCTGCTGTTGCTGCGGTACAAGCTATTTGGCTTTCGTTTATTGTAACACTTGTAATAAGCATTGCAGGTTATGTGTATGCAGAAGATATTTTACGCTTAATGGCCGCAGAAGAACGAACCATACAATTAGGGATAAACTATACACGCATCATGCTTGCAGGCAGCATCGTAATTATGTTATTGTTTTTAATCAATGGTATTTTTCGCGGCGCAGGCGATGCATTCATGGCCATGAAAAGTTTGTGGATCGCCAACATTTGCAATATTATTCTCTGCCCGATTTTTATAAAATTATTTGGTTTGCCGGGTGCTGCTTTGGCAACAACAGCTGGGCGTGGAATTGGCGTTGCATACCAGTTATATCATTTGTTTTCCGGAAAAAGTGTTGTAAATATTAAGCGTAAACATTTGCGTTTTGATTTCAATGTTACAAAGTCGCTGATAGCTATTGCAACACCGGGCATTTTACAATTTTTAATTGGCTCCGGCAGCTGGATCATGCTGGCCAGACTGGTATCGGAAACGGGACATAATGATGCATCTGCGGGGTATCAAACAGCCATCAGGGTATTGATGTTTTTTATATTGCCGGCATGGGGTTTAAGCAATGCGGCTACTACATTGGTTGGTCAGCATCTGGGTGCAAAGCAGCCGCAAAAAGCCGAAGAAGCCGTAATGAAAACAGCTGCTTACAGTGCTGCGTTTATGGCGGCCGTAACTGTATTCTTTTTGTTTTTCGCATCTTTTATAATTGGTTTTTTTATAAAAGATGGAGCGGCGAAAATTTATGCCGTACAGGCTTTGCAAATTATAAGCCTTGGGTATGTTTTTTATGGTATTGGTATGGTGCTGGCGAATGCGTTTAACGGTGCCGGAGATACCATTACACCAACCATCATCAACTTATTTTGTTTTTGGATTTGCCAGGTGCCATTGGCTTATTTTTTAGCGAAACATATGGGCATGGGGCCGAAAGGCGTTTTTATAGCTATACCTGTTGCTGAAACACTTTTAACGGTTGTGTCATACATTGCATTCAAACGAGGTAAGTGGAAAGAAGTGAAGGTGTGAGCATACAATTTGACGATCTCTGATGTGTAATGCCTGAGATCGTCAAATTGTAAAGCAGGACTGCATTGTTCTGAAGTTAATGGGGCTCATCAATAATTACACTGGTAATCCATTTCATCCAGTGCATCATAATAGCTAAGCCAGTATTCTTTTACATCGGCACTAGCCAAATATCTTTCAGAACGATTGTAAAAAGTTTTTACGCCCCAGCTGCTGAAGTCGCCATACATAACAGACCCTTCGAATGGAACAGTGCCATCCCAGCTTTTAAGTACAGCGTAACCACCATAGCCCTCTACAATATAGTAAGGACAATTAATATCGCTTGTAACAACAACCCCGCGTTCCCTGTTTAACCATTGTGATTCATCAATAACGGGCGTGGGGCCGGGGCCATTAATATCTTTTCTGCACGAAGCAAAAAGTAATAGCAAAGGCAGTACAAATAATAATGATTTTTTCATGGCGTGTGTTTGCTATTAAGACGAAGGGCCATCGAGAAAGATTACAAAAAAATCGTTAATGTGTTATTGGCTTCATCAAAATAAAAAAGAGCTGCCGAAGTCACCCGGCAGCTCTTATAATAAACTTTTAAGTTAAATTTTTTTTAACGGTGATGATTATCCCAAAGCATTTTATCTACTTCCTGTTCACGCTGATGTTTTTCCTGGATCTGTTTTAATTTTTTACCATAAGAGAATTTGGTAATTAATACAAACAGCACAGGTACTACAAATATGGCAAGCGTAGTTGCAGAAAGCATTCCTCCAAAAACCGTCCAGCCAATTGAGCGGCGGGTTTCAGCGGCCGCACCTTCTGCAAAGGCTAATGGCAACACACCTAGTATAAACGCCAGCGATGTCATTATAATTGGCCGCAAACGTAGTTGTACTGCCTGTAGCGTTGCATGCAAGATGTCAGTGCCTGAGTCAACACGTTCTTTGGCAAATTCCACAATAAGAATGGCGTTTTTAGCCGCCAGACCTATCAGCGTTATGAGACCAATTTGCGCATAAATATTATTGGTAAGCGAAGGAATAAATACCAGTGTAAGGATAGAGCCAAATGCGCCAATCGGTACTGCAAACAATACTGAAAAAGGCACGCTCCAGCTTTCGTATAAAGCTGCAAGGAATAGAAATACGAAAACCAGCGAAATAGCAAATATTATGTTCTGCTGGTTGCCCGCGGCTATCTCTTCGCGGCTCATTCCGCTAAATTCAAAACCATAGCCAGCAGGTAATGTTTTGGCAACTTCCCTTAAGGCCTGGATGGCCTGGCCGCTGCTAATTCCGGGTTTAGGCGAACCGTTTATTTCAATATTCCGGTATACGTTATAATGCGACATCACCGCTGGCGCTTCTATAATTCTGCTGGTGATAAGTGAACCCAGCGGCACCATACCGCCCTGGTTATTGCGTACATAAAATTTTTGCAACCCTTCAAGCGAGCTTCTGTAACTGCTGTCCGCCTGCGACATTACACGGAAGTTGCGTCCATATAAGTTGAAATCATTTACATAGCTGCTTCCCAAAAACGTTGACAATGTTCCGTACACTTCTGATACGGATACGCCTAGTTTTTTTGCCTGTTCCTTGTTTACATCAACCTGGTAACTTGGGCTGCGTGCACTAAAAAATGTATAAGCCATGCCAATTTCGGGGCGCTTATTCAATGTATCTAAAAACCGCCTTGATACTTTCTCAAAAGTTGCGGCATCGTCAGTGCTCCCTGTTTGCAATATCTCAAATGTAAAACCTGCAGTGGCGCCCAATCCCGGAATGGCCGCCGGCGCTATCACTATTATACGGGCTTCTTTTATATCTGCCACAGCGGCCCTGATTTTATTCATTATGGTTTGCGCATGGTGTTCTTCTCCTTTGCGCTCATCCCATGGTTTCAGGTTTACAAACATGGTACCCGAGTTAGATTTATTGGTGCCACTAATGATGTTTAAGCCCGATAAACCACCCACTACTTTTGTTTCTGGTATTTTTGAAACTCTCGCAATAAGATCTTGTAGCAATGCCACACTTCGGGTTGTTGAAGTGGCTTCCGGCATTTCGTAAGTTACTAATATGCGGCCCTCATCCTCAGTAGGGATAAAACCTGTAGGTTTTGTTTTAAATAGAAAAAATAAGCCCACAAAAAGACATACCATTAATACCAGTACCAAAGGTGTTGCACGAATAGATTTAGCTACGCCCAGGGTATAAGAATGATTGAGGTTTCCAAAGCCCTTATTAAACCATGCAAAAAATTTATCTAAGAAATTCTTTTTGGCATTTTCATCTTTGCTTGGTTTTAACATGATGGAACAAAGTGCAGGCGTAAGTGATAGGGCTACAAACGCCGATATTAATACAGAAACAGCTATGGTAATGGCAAACTGCTGAAATAAGCGGCCAACAATACCGGGTATAAAACCAACCGGTATAAATACCGCAGCCAATATGAGTGCAATGGCAATTACAGGTCCCGAAATATCATTCATAGCACGCTTGGTTGCTTCTTTCGGACTCAAATTTTCATGATCGATATAATGCTGTACTGCTTCTACCACCACAATGGCATCATCTACAACAATACCAATAGCCAGTACAAAGGCAAATAATGTAAGTGTGTTAACGGTGAAACCCAATGGCCCAAACAGAATAAATGTGCCGATCAATGAAACCGGGATGGCCAACACTGGTATTAATGTAGCACGCCAATTCTGCAGAAAGAGAAATACCACCAGCACCACGAGTATAAGGGCTTCGATTAACGTATGAATTACTTCGTTGATGGAAGCGTTTACTACTGAAACAGTTTCCAGCGGAATACTGAAATCGATATCTGCGGGAAAGGTTTTACGCATGCCTTCCATCGTGGTCAGTAAAGCCTTGTAAGTATCTAACGCATTGGCACCCGGCGTTTGATAAATTAGTAAAAAAGCAGCGGGTTTACCATTGGCAAAAGCATTGATGCCATAATCAAATCGACCAAGTTCCACACGGGCAACATCTTTAAGATAAACAATGCTTCCTTCAGCCGGATTGGTACGTACTACGATATTCTCAAAATCTTCCTGCTTGTTAATGCGGCTATTGGTAAGTACGCTGTATTCGAAAGCCTGCACACCGGGCTGTGGATTGCCACCAATTGTACCAGCCGCTACCTGTAAATTTTGTTCCTGCAAAGCAGTATTCACATCATTTGGCGTCATGCCCAATGCGGCAAGTTTTTCCGGGTTCAGCCATATACGCATACCAAAATCATCTGCCCTGGAAAGTACATCGCCCACACCTTTTACACGCAACACGGCATCTTTAACAAACATGTTTACATAGTTGCCAATAAATGTAGCATCGTGTGTGCCCTTGGGCGAATAAAACGCCATGGCCACCATGATACTGGGGTTACGTTTACGTACGGTAAGGCCAAGCCGTTTTACGGCATCAGGTAAAGTTGGTTGTGCCACACTTACGCGGTTCTGCACATCAAGCGTAGCAATATTTATATCAGTTCCTACTTCAAGATTTACGGTGATATTACTTTGCCCGCTGCTGGCACTGTTGCTGGTCATGTAGGTCATGCCGGGCGTACCATTCACCTGTGTTTCGATGGCGGTAGTAGTGGTTTGTTCCACCGTTTGCGCATCCGCACCGGTAAAGTTGCCCGATACGTTTACAGTGGGTGGAGAAATTTCGGGATATTGTGCAACTGGCAGCTTGATAAGTGATATAATACCCACCAGTACTATTACGATTGAAATAACGATGGCCGTAACTGGCCGTTTTATAAATGTATCTGCTATCATTATTGTGAGTCGTGAATTATGAATCGTGAATCTTGGGCCGTGAGTGGTGAGCCGTGAGTTGTCAGTGGGTGAGTAATGAAGAAAGCGTAAAAAATCATTTTTTTGGAGCTGCTGCACCCTGTGGTGGCTTGGTTGTAATTAAAGCGCCTTCCCGAAGATTTTGCACGCCTTGTACAACCACCACATCTCCTTCTATCAATCCTTCATTTATAATTATATTTTTACCTATCTGCTTGCCCAACGATACTTTGCGTTGGTTTACTTTACTGCTATCGCCAACGATATACACAAAAAATTCACCCAGCTGCTCAGTAACAGATTGATAAGGCACCTGTAACTGTTTTTCTTTGGCGTTGTTTTTAATGCGCACAGTGCCATTCATACCAGATCGTAACAGGTTTTTTGGATTAGGAAATGACAGGCGCATTTTTATCGTTCCTGTTTGGGGATTCACTGCCCTGTCAAGTAATAAAATTTTTCCTGTTTCAGGATAAACATCTCCATTAAATGCCAATGTAAAAGTGGAATCAACCGCAGGATTCGGGCGTTGCATCAGGTTTGCAAACTGGAAGATTTGTCTCTGATCAACATTTACATCAACGGCCAGCGGATTGTCTGTAGATGCCGTGTTTAATATTGTTTGACCAGCTGTAACAGCCGCACCAGTTTTAACCATCGATATACCAATGGTGCCATTAAAAGGCGCAAATACTTTTGTGTAGCGAACATTGGTTTGTACACCCCGAATATTTGCTTTGGAGGCATCAACCTGTTTTTTTGCTACTTCAAGTGCCGCATCGGCATTATCAACCAATTGCTTTGCAACAGCATCATTTTTATCAAGTTCATGATAACGATCAGCATCTTTTTGCGCTTTGCCAAGATTAGCTTCCTGCACGTTGAAACTGGCAACCGCCTGCTCGTAATTAGCGGAATATAACTGCTGATCGATAGAATATAACAATTGTCCTTTTCTAACCTGCGAACCATCGGTAAAATGAACGCCAGTTATAAAACCACTTACTTGCGGACGAAGTTCCACCTGGTTTAATGCAACAATGGTTGCAGGGTATTCGTCATAATAAACCGCCTCAGCTATTTTAGCAGTATCTAAAGTAACTGCAACGGCTGGTGGTGGCCCCTGTGGTGGTTGTTGACTTTTATTGCTGCAGGATATTAACATAGCTATGCTAAACAGGGCAATGATTTGCAAATTTTTAAACGACATATAATTTGATGCTTATTTCTTGTGTAAAATTTATTTGAATGCGGCAATATGATTGGTGTAAAAAACCGTGTTTATTAAAACCTTAATAGTTTAACTGGCCTAAGCTTTTTTGTACATCAATTTTACTCGATAATAATTGGTACAATGCATTGATATAATTAATTCTCGCATTTTGCAAATCGGTTTCTGATGTTATTACTTCAAGGTAAGTTTTAATGCCCGATTTATATTGCAGCTGTATCACATCGTATACTTCCTGTGCGAGTGCTACGTTTTCTTTAAGCGATGTATAATTTGCAAAGTTGCTTTTATACGACGCTAAAGCCTGGGCATATTCAGCGCTTACAGCATTTTTTAAATTAATAATATCCCAATCGGTTCGTTTTAATTCCAGTTCGGCCTGCCTAACATTAGATACTCTTTTAAAGCCCTGAAAAATTGGTACGGATAAAGTGAGCGCTGCAAATGAATTCGGATAATTATCGTTATAGATTTTTTTAAATGTGTTATTCTGGTAATTCAAATTATACCCACCATTTAATGCAACAGTTGGCAGGTACGACCATTTTTTATAATCAACATTCGATTGTAATAATTTGCGTTGTGTTTCCAGTAACTGGTATTCAATACGGGTGTTATAAGCAGGCAATTGTAAGGTGTCAAGTATCATTTCACGCTCCATTTGCAGGCTGTCGTACACAATGTTTAAATCAGCGTTTTCAGGATATCCCATAACCGATTTAAGATAAGTTAGCCTTGCATTTAATAACGCCTCATTGCTTTTTTTGGTAGCCTTTGTATTATTGAGCGCAATAGTCGTACGCTTGTAATCTATCTTATCAGCAAGGCCAGCTTTATATTGGTTAAAGGCATCCTGCAAACTTCTTTC
>JBKJNG010000248.1:0-4528 GCA_046596065.1 Phnomibacter sp.
ACTAGACTCTTACCAACACCCCCAACCATCCATCATTATTCCTAACCGCTTATAACAGCCAAAATCGCGTTTATATACCTATACTGCCGCTAATCCCGCTATATTGCCACTTAAAAAAGCTTAACTACCGCTTGTATTTGTTTTTTTGCCGTTCGTGAGATGGGGGTACCGTTTGTATCGAATCGGTGCCCCGGATTCATCATCCCCCATATATCTTTATGTCTTCAAATCAAAAAGGAGATCTTCTCCACGATATATGAACAACAAATTTCTGGCAGCACAATTTACCCTTGTAAGACAAAGGGAAAATCCACCGGAAATCTCCAGCCTGTAACGTCTCAGCAAACAGTAAAGATCAAAGTGATTTACCCGCCTTAAAAAGGATCAGCGTAAATCGTTTCTCCCATTACAACAGCTAAAAAAAATGAAAGCATTTAAAACGGTGCTTGCTGCTATTGCCATACTTATTTGTGCAATACTGGTAAAAACCAAACAACCTGCTTACGCTGCAAAAGCGTCCCAAGCAGGCGTACGTCACGATGCAACCAGGCATTGCAAAAAAGAGCGGCTCGTCACTTCTCCCCTATGCAACCCGTTCCGCCTGCCTTACTAAATTTTCAACGCAAATCTTGCTATAAAAACGCAACGAAAAATTATGCAGGCCATACTATGTTCCATTGAGAATAATAACAACAGTTTTCACTATCTAACAAACAACAACTATGGCAAATTTTGGTAAAAAATTTCTTTCCGCATTCGTGGAAGTAACAGATGAAGAAAAACCTGTTATACCAGCGGAAGAAAAACAACATTATTCCACGCCTGGGCCGAATGCAAGAGACGTTCCGGCAAGTACTACTGAAAAATTCAGGCAGTATTTCGACCAGCTTTTTAAAGATGCAAATCTTCCCGGGCCAGACTATTTCGAGTTTAGTAAAATGATTGAAGCGATGCAAGGCATACCGGATGAAAAAGCGAAATACAGTGCAGCTTTTGCAGGCTTAAGTGTGCAGGGCCTCGATAAGCAAAAATTGCTGGCGACGGCAGCACAATACCTGCAGGTGCTTGACGCAGATGCAAACAGCTTCAATACCACTGTTGATGCAGCATTAAAAGAAAAAGTACAGGGCAAACAACAGGAAATACAAGCCAATGCTAAACGTATTGAAGCAATGACAAAAGAAATAAACACACTGCAGCAAAGAATCACGGTGCTGCGACAGGAAGTAAAAGAAAATGAGGAAAAGATCGAAAATAACAGCGGCTCTTACCTGCGGGAATCACAATTAGTGAAAAATAAAATGCTGCAGGATGTGGAGAAGATAAAGCAATGGGTATAGTGAGTAGTGAATGGTGAGTGATGAGTTGTGAGTGGCGAGTAAATGAATAGTCATTAGTGAATAGAAAAACAATAATTACAAACAACAATCGAATCTCAAATTTTTGCTCTTTTTTGAAAGGAGTTTGGGGTGAGAACAAATTTTAGAAAAATGATGAACGCAATTCAACAAACAAAAAAACCGGGCTGGCTTACTGAACCGAAAAACGTGGCAACCACTATTATTGGTTTGTCGCTGTTCGCAGGGCTGACCTACTTATTCGCAGTGTATGTGTTACCGTTTTTAATAACCGTGACATGGAATTTGATCAATTTAATTATTGGCGGAGCAATCCTGGGTTTCTTACTGATGATCGTAACAAATAAAAAGTTCTGGAGATCCTTACGTTATTTCTCGGAATTCATCGCCAACTATACCATTGGTATTGCGATAGAATTAAACCCATTCAATATTCTGCAAATGAAAATTGAACAGGGTTATAAAGACAGGAACACTTTATTCCAGCAATCAGCAAAACTGAAAGGCAAACAAAGTGAACTGATGGATAAGTTAACAAGCAAGGAAAAGGAGCTACAACTTAATGCACAGAAGGTAAAGATCCTGCAGCAGGAAAAAAATCAATCTAAACAAATTGACCTGTATGCAAATAATGTACTTCGTTGCAGGGAATACATTGACAATGTTTCACCCATCGTAGGCGACCTGAACAAGCTGATTACTTTCTCTGAAACCGCTTATGAAGAAAGTGGAATTATGCTGGAAGATGCAAAGCTTGATCTGGAAGCTAAGAAAGATTTGTATTACTCTGTAACAACAGGTTTATCGGCAGTCACAAGTGCTATGAAAGCATTTAAAGGTGATGATGAATTAAACCAGGATGCTGAAAAAGCATTGGCAATATTGAAACAACAGATTGGTGAAAAGATCGGTCATATAAAATCTGCGATAGATGTAACGCAAAGATTTATGGATGACAAAGTACTGGAAGACCAAGCAAAATCTGCACAGGCTGTCGAATTGATCAAACACTTCAATCTTGATACTGATTTCAACTACACCAACAATGCTTTAAGTGCAAACAAAGACAATGGTAAACTGAAAGGAGTAACCATTACAGACAGGTACAGAGGTCTGTTAGATTAGCAACAAAGACACTAAAACACAAGGTTACACCATGTCTTCGTCATACTTAGCGCCTTCGTGCCTTAGTGGTTCTAAATAAAGCTCACTAATGATCCAGGCGTACAAGTGAGCCCCGCCAAGTGGGGACAATGTTGAACATTGTTTCAACTGTTGGTCCCCAAAAAAACAATGCGAAAATACAACAGCTGCAAAAAAGGGCAGGCAGCTGAATGCTAAACTATTGCCCTTATTACAACAAATTTTTAAACAACAATAAAACAAACAATCATGGCAATCAAATTAAAACCTGCTGGCAAATTCTTAATTATTGCAGCAGTGGTAACAACCGGAATTTTAAGTGTGAGATGGTACCAGGCCCGCCCGAAAGAAGTGGCAAAATCAATGGAGGTAGGCACGGTAACATTACCCGATGCACCGGGTGCATCGTTAAGCGAAAACGCAGTGCTGCTGGCACTTCCATCGAATGAAACTGTTGTAAATGGCGGCACCAAAATTACATGGGAACGCATGGCATGGAACAGCCAGTTCTCGGGCATGTATGCCAACGGTGGCATACACACCACCAAAGGCTCATTGTTTGATAACGCACATCTTGATGTAATTTATATCCGACAGGATGATTGCAGCAAACAGATGGCAGACCTTGTAAAGTTTGCAAACGATTATAAAACAAATCCGAATGCAAGCGCAGTGCTCATCACATTTATGGGCGATGGTATGCCAGCCTTTATGACCAGCCTTGCAAAAGAGCTGGAACCGTTAGGCCCGGAATATCAACCGATTATTATACCGGTAGCACACGGTAAAAGTTATGGTGAAGACCAGGTAATGGCACCGCAAAACTGGAAACAGGATCCGCACAATGCGATCGGCAAAACAGTGGCCGGGGTACTGCGTGACGGCGACATTAACATACTGCTGAAATGGGCTGGCGACAACGGTTTAAAAGTAAACCCCGATGAAACCACTTATGATGCAGATGCTATCAACATTATTGCTGCCAACGACTTCCTCGATGCACCCAATAAGTACATCGCTGGTTATACTGAAATAAGGAAAGTAGTCATAAATGGAAAAACAACAGGCCGTGATACAACAGTGGGTGTTGACGCAGTAGCCACATGGACACCCGGCGATGTAAATATTGCCACTAAAAAAGGCGGACTGGTTACCATCGCAAATACCAAACAATATGCATCACAAATGCCTAACCAAACCATCGCTATTAAGAAATGGGCTTATGATCATAGGACGGATGTTGAGAACATGATTATTGCGCTTGCACAGGCAGGCGACCAGGTACGTTCTTTCAATGAAGCAAAAGCATTTGCAGCTAAAGTAAGTGCTGAAGTGTACCAGGAAAAAGACACGGACTATTGGTTGAAATATTATAACGGTGTGGAAGAACAAGACCTGCAGGGATTGAAAGTAAACCTCGGTGGTTCAATGGTTTTCAATTTGGTGGATATGGCAAATACCTATGGTCTTGGTGATGATAAAGTTGATCGCTATAAAGCTGTGTACAACACCTTCGGCAACCTGATGGTGAAAATGTATCCATCGTTAATACCAACATTTATGCCTTACGAAAAGGCCGTAGACAAAAGCTTTTTATATAGCGTGATATCTAATCATCCGGAGTTGCTACAGGGTAAGGCTATCACAACAAACTATGCTGAAAATATTACTTCTGAAGTTTCTTCAAAAAGTTACAGTATCGAATTTCAAACTGGCTCCGCCAACATAAAGCCTGCATCGTATAAACTGCTCGATGAAATCTTTGAATCGGCAGTGGTGGCAGAAGGCTTAAAGATCGGCGTGTATGGTCATACAGACAATACCGGTTCAGATGTGGTAAACATCCCTCTTTCGGAAAAACGAGCCGATGCAGTTAAAGCATACCTGTTGAAAAAAGGTCTAACTGCTAATCGTGTCGAAGCAAAAGGTTTTGGTTCAACAAAACCGATAGCTGATAACAATTTCTACACGACGGTTTTTGCTTTTACCTGCCTCGTTATTGTTATCAGCTATCGGTTTTGTTGAAC
>JBKJNG010000238.1:0-2671 GCA_046596065.1 Phnomibacter sp.
ATTCCGCAGATCATTTGGAAGCGAGTACTGATTTTGAAATAAATGCATTGGCAGACAGCAATACAGTGGCAGTTGTTTTACCAGGTGCTTCCTTTGGTTTGGGTATGCCTTATGCTCCTGCACGCAATTTATTAGATGCCGGCGCATGTCTTGCCATTGCCAGCGATTGGAATCCCGGCTCTGCACCAAATGGCGATTTGCTGATGCAGGCAGCCATTATGGGTGCAGCTGAAAAAATAAATACTGCAGAAACATTTGCTGCTTTAACGTACAGAGCGGTCCAAGCGTTAAGAATAGATGACCGCGGTACTATTGACAAAGGAAAACTAGCGCACCTGCAGGCATATCCCACCAGCGATCATCGTGATATTTTATACTACCAGGGAACTATGAAGCCGTTTAAAGTATGGTCGAAAGATATACAACCTGGTGTGTGATGTATAAACTTTAATTGACAACTGAATCTTATTTTAAGTAAAGGATTTTGTTGTCGAACTTCAGTAATTCTAATCAGCTGTGGTTGTGTCACTCACTTGTACCGCAGCAATTCTAATGAGCAATTAAGCGGGTATTAAACCTGATTTTGATCATTGATTGTTTTACTGTAAACATTGAAATTTACCCTTCAATATTTTTTAAAAATATCTTCAAAAATGGCAACCTATTATCCCACTCCGCAAAGTGCCTGGCAAGGTCGTATTGATGGTGAAGATCCGGATGAATTACGCTGGCACCAGGTAATGCAATGCATTGATCTTGCCAATGAAACATTGCCCATAATGAAAGAGAGCCAGCAGGGCATTTGCATTATTGGTTTTTGCAGTGACGATGGCGTATTGCGTAATAAGGGAAGGACAGGTGCAGCTAAGGGACCGGAAACTATTCGCAAAGCCTGCGTTAATTTTCCAATGGTTGCATCGCATATTTTAATGATAGATGCAGGCGATGTGCATTGCACGGATAATCACGTTGAACAAGACCAAAAAATGCTTGGTGAAAAAATAAAAAGAATTATACAGGCAGGTTATTTGCCGGTAGTTTTAGGTGGCGGTCATGAAGTAGCATACGCTAACTTTAACGGCATTATTCCACTGGAACCAAAACAGGAATTGGGTGTCATTAATTTTGATGCGCATTTTGATTTGCGTGAAGTGGATCCATCAATTGGTGCTACTTCCGGTACGGGCATCTGGCAAATGAAAGAATACTGTAAAACACACAATACTCCGTTTCATTATCTACCTATTGGCATACAGCAATACAGCAATACAAAAAGACTTTTTACCATAGCCGATGGCATGGATGCGATTTATTTTCTCGCTGAAAATTTTTGCGAAAATCATTTGGAAAATATGATGCATGTGATAAATGGAATAATTGGTAACGCCGATGTGCTGCAACTAACTATTGATATGGATGTATTTGCAGCAGCACATGCGCCTGGTGTAAGTGCGCCTTCGTTCAACGGCATTTCACCAAACAGTATGTTTAAGCGAATAATAAGGCATTTTATTCTTAGTGGTAAAGTAGCATCGGTAGATATTGCAGAAACAAATCCTTTATATGATCTTGATGCAAGAACCGCAAGACTTGCTGCATCGATTGTATTTGATATTGTGCAGGCAGCCGATGTAAATGCAGAATTCTAGATTTCCCTCATCCCCGCCCTTCTCCACAAGTGGCGAAGGGTGCCACTGTGCAGCATACATTAAAATAGTAAGAATTGGTTCTTGAGTTTTTCACTCAGGAAAATTTACGCAATACAATTTTGAATCATTTGCAACCTGTAAGTATTTAATAAACACTTCCTTACAAGGAGGGAAATCATCATTAATAAAAACCATGTCATCAAAAGATCAATTCAATTTCCAGGTTAAGAAGAAGTTGCAGTTGTTTGGCAGCATACTGGTTAATGGATTGATTGCTATTTTCCTTCTTAGCAAATGCTGAATGCATTCCGGGTTATAAGAAAAAAGTTTCAAAATGATAATTGATCTATACGCAATAAAAAGTAGAAGATCATAAGGCTTCGATAACCATGGCACTTGCGCCGCCGCCACCATTGCAAATACCTGCGCCGCCAATTTTTGCTCCGTTCTGTTGTAGCACATTTATAAGCGTAACAATAATTCGTGCACCGCTGCAACCCAACGGATGCCCCAATGAAACAGCACCGCCATTGGCATTGACCCTTTCGGGGTTTAGCTGCATTTTTTGTGTATTTACAATGCCCACCACGCTGAAAGCTTCGTTCAATTCCACATATTCAAGGTCACTCATTTGCAGACCAGCCTTAGCAACAGCTTTTGGCAATGCAAGCGAGGGAGTAGTGGTAAACCATTCTGGCGCCTGCTCGGCATCGGCATAACTTAAAACTTTCGCAAGGGGTTTTAAGCCAAGTTCCTTTGCTTTTTCAGTGCTCATTAAAACAAGTGCTGCTGCACCATCGTTCATAGTACTTGCGTTGGCTGCTGTTACTGTTCCGTCTTTTGTAAATGCTGGTTTCAGGTCAGGTATCTTTTCAAATTTTACATTAAAAGGTTCTTCATCTTTTGAAAATAAAATGGGCTCGCCCTTGCGTTGCGGAATGGAAACAGGCACTACTTCACTGGCAAATATTCCGTTACTCCATGCTGCCTGGCTGCGCAGGTAACTTGCTATAGCAAAGGCA
>JBKJNG010000568.1:0-4583 GCA_046596065.1 Phnomibacter sp.
CGAGCAGTTTGTCCGTAAAAAACAGGCGGCTTTCAAACATTTTCTGATGTATAAGAACAGTTCCTTTTGCCTGCGTGGCCACTACCAGCACAATGCTCAGCAGGTCGGGGGTAAAACCAGGCCATGGATGATCGTACATGGTAAGTACACCGCCATCCATATAAGTTTGAATCTCGTATAGTTCCTGCCCGTGTACAATAATATCATCATCTACAATATCGAAATTGATACCAAGCTGGCGGAATTTATCCGGAATAATGCCAAGGTGTTCTATGCCGCAACCCTGTATTTTGATATTGCTTTGGGTCATGGCGGCCATGCCGAGGAAAGATCCTACCTCGATCATATCCGGCAACATGCGGTGTTCTGTACCTCCAAGTTCTACCTTGCCCTCAATGGTAAGCAGGTTACTGCCAATCCCGCTAATACCACCGCCCATGCGGTTGATCATTTTACAAAGCTGCTGCAGGTAAGGCTCGCAGGCTGCGTTGTAAATAGTAGTGGTTCCTTTGGCTAGTGCCGCAGCCATTACAATATTAGCGGTACCGGTTACCGATGGTTCATCCAGCAGAAGGTTGGTACCGTGCAGGTTGGCTCCATCCAGGTGATAGAAGCCATCATCATGATAGGTGAAAGTAGCTCCCTGTTTTTCAAAACCGATGATATGGGTATCCAGGCGCCGGCGACCAATTTTATCGCCGCCCGGTTTTGGCACAAAGGCTTTTTTAAAGCGGCCCAGCATGGGGCCTGCCAGCATCACCGATCCGCGTAGTTTGCCGCTCTTTTTGTGAAATGCCGGGGAATGGAGGTAATCTACATTCACATCATTGGCCTGGAAAGTGCAGGTATCCCGCTGGGGACGATCAACTTTCACGCCCATATCTTCTAACAATTCAATCAGCAGGTTTACATCAAGTATATCGGGAATATTGGTGATGGTTACTGGTTCGGCGGTAAGCAAAACCGCAGCAATTACCTGCAGCGCTTCGTTTTTGGCACCCTGTGGAATAATGGTTCCTGATAACTTTTTACCTCCGTTTACTAAAAAACTGGCCATAAATAATGTGCTTGATTAGCTTGTGCTGATGTAAAATAGAAAGGCGATTGGCATGCTCAAAAATCCACAATTCTGTTCCTGCAAATATGGTAAACTGTATGGCTATTTCAGAAAATAAAAAATCCGGCCAAAAGCCGGACCTGGTATAATATCAATTGCTGTAAAAAAGATCAATTGGAGGCAAAGCTACCTGTAGCAAACCGGTTAAAATCTTTTCTTGCCGAATTTACCACCACCACCACCACTACGGTTGTCCCGGTTGTCTCTTCCGCTAACATTGCCGCCTCGGTTATCTCTACCAGCCACATTGCCACCACCACCACGGTTATCCCTGCTGCTGTTGCCCATGTTACCACCGCCGCCGGATCCACCCCGGTTATTATTGCTGCGGTTCTGTTGTTTAAACTTCGGCCTTTTTGGCGGGTAAGCATCTTCGTCTCTAAAGGTGCTTGCCCTGTGCCGTACATATGGTGTATTCGTAAATTCCAGCTCGCCTTTTGTAATGGTGTTCAGTTCCTGCCGGATGGTATCATCATGCACCAGTTCTTTGTGCCAGGTGCTGTATGCCAGTTTCATATAGTGGGCAATTACATGCGCAAACCCGCTTTTCTTCTCCGGGTTTTCTTCCAGTAGTGCCTTGTTGATTACCAGCTCAAGGTTTTTACCCAGGTGGTTGTATTTGGGATGCCGCTTGGGATATTCCAGTGGCTTCGGTTTGCTTTTGTATGTTTCCCGGTCGGGTTTAGGGTAAGGGCTGTTTTCAACCTCCAGCTGAAAATCACTCATGTAATAAAGATGATCCCACAATTTATGGCGATAATCTTCCATGATCTTAAGCTGCGGATTTAAGAACGACATCAGTTCAATGACTGCTTCAGCATTGCGCTGGCGGGTGGCAGGATCGTCAAGGGTTAACAGGAAGTCAACCATTTTTTGCACGTGGCGGCCATATTCCTTCATCTGAAGCAGGCCACGGCCAGTATTATATTCCATCTTTATGTATTGGGTTGTAACTGTAAAATGTGTAACTGTTTAAGAAGTTAGCAGCAGTTAAAAGCATGTACGAGCATTCAAATGTAAGGCAGGCCGCTAAATTAAGCATCATTTTCACAATTAGTTCTAAATGTGCTTTTTTTAAGTCTTTCTATTTTTACAGGCGAACGAAACCCGGGCAGTATTGTTTCTCTACTTTAAACGGCGCTTAAATATTTCAAAACCGCGGCAGGCACAATTACTCTTAGCATGGCCGTCGAATAAGAAATGCAATAAATGAAACGATTGAATGTATTAGGTACCTCCTTTTAGGTACTTTTCTCGGTTATGAATGCCTGTAACCAGCAATATGTCTTGAGGGGGGGCCGCTTATGAATTTTGACCAGCCTGTTGGAATTAACGAAAGCGATAAAATAAACGAAGCCGAAAAAGACAGGTAAAGATCTGGTAATGTGTATTTCTGATCTGTGATTTGCGAAGTGAGGACAGATTGACAAACTCACCCCCGCTTGAGACGACATGGCGGAAAGGTGATAATCACGAGTTTTTCTGTATTTCTCTGTGTTCCTCTGTGCTGTATTTCTTTGTGTTCTCTGTGGTTACATAAACGCAGGAACTGTTATTGATCGAAAGTCTTTTAACCACAGAGTGCACGGAGTTTCTCACGGAGCACACAGAGAAATACAATTAAAACGAAAATGTATTTCATCTCAGGACAAATACATTAAGTCATAAATTACCGTTGATAACCCTTTTAATTCCTTCCTTAAGTCTGAATACATTGAAGTTTATCAGTAAACCAAGTTTATATTTTCCCAGTTTAATATATGTAAGTGTTTGCGCTAAATGCACGTCATTTAAAGCATCAACGCTTTTTATCTCAATCACCAATTTGTTTTCAACCAGCAAGTCAATTCGATAACCGCACTCAAGCCTGACCTCTTCAAAAATTAAAGGCATAGGTTTTTCTTTCTCAACATATAAACCCGACTTGCCGATTTTATAATACAAACATTCTTTGTAGGCGCTTTCAAGTAAGCCAGGTCCGAGCGAATTGTGTACTTGCAATGCCAGCCCAATTACCTGGGTTGATATTTCATTTTCTGTCATTTTTTGTTTTTGAGTTTAGGTGGGTTCAATTTTATCATTTAACCTGGGTTCAACCGCAGCCTGGACTGCGTTTTTTAGGAGACAACATAGCGGAAAGATCATACATTATCAAGTGCTTTTCTGTATTTCTCTGTTCTTTGTGCTGGATTTGTTTGTGTTCTTTGTGGTTAATTAAAAACAGAACTGGGAAGGAGGTTAAAAAGAGAAGCCGGGATTTGGCCTATGATTAATCATCTTTCTCAGTCAACCTGACAAACGCCGCCCGCCTTGGTGGAGGAACCACGGCATGCACGCCCTTCACCGCCTTCCAGATTACTTCTGTAAACGCCCGGTCGGGGATGCGGTCTTCCTTCGAAAAATCGAAGGTTTCACTCAGGCGCTGCCAGGCATTTTCCACCGTATTTTTTTCGTTCATGTCCACCTGTAATGGCTTTGCAGTGAAAACAGCCGTATTTGGCCGGGATGAAAAACAACGCCACATCGGTGTAGCCGCGGCGTCAAACTGGCTCATGGGTGGAATGCCAAGGATCAGTTCCATCGTTCGTAACATAGAACTGGTAGAATATATAGTGTGATCAACAAAATTTCTTTTTACATAAGGGCCCACAATGTAAGCGGTACTTCGATGTGCATCTACATGATCGGGCCCGTCCTGCGCATCGTCTTCCAGCACAAAAACCACGCTTTCCTTCCATATGGAACTCTGACTTAAATGTGCTACAAACATACCAACGGCAAGGTCATTGTCAGCGCAGTGGGCAATGGGTGTCGGCCTGCCCTTGCTTAATCCTTCGGTATGATCGTTTATAATGCGAACCGTGTTTAATTGAGGTACTGCGTGAATGGCAACCAGCGAATCAAAATCTTTTTTCCACTGGCCAAAACGGGTGGTGTCCCGAACGGTTTGGTCCCAGTTGGTATAGTAAGTGCAGTAGTGATCTTTTAAAACATTCCGTTTCGTTAGAGAAACCTGCGGCGCATAATCATCTGTGAATTCACCGTAAGTACGATAACTAACTCCTGCTCTGGCACAATGATCCCAAATGAAACCACCTTTATTATTGGCGATGGCACGGTTGCCTTCTGAATCGTAAAAACCGCCACGGTCACCATACCAGGTAGGCCATGTTTTTTCAAGATAATCATTGGCATAAGCACCCATGCTCCAGTTATGACCATCGGCACTTACCTCGGCATCCACGTAAAAGTTATCGAGCAACACAAACTCTTTGGCAAGGGCATGCAGGTTGGGCGTTACTTTTTCACCAAATAAACAAAGGCTGCTGTCACCGTTGCCTTCCGGCATATCGCCCAAAACCTGGTCGTAGGTCCGGTTTTCTTTTATGATGTAAAAAACATGCTTAATAGGCGAGGGGTCGCCAATTTTCATGGGTATGGGGTTACCGGCTTCGCCATCGGCCAG
>JBKJNG010000603.1:0-2682 GCA_046596065.1 Phnomibacter sp.
AAAAGAAGGCACATCGCTTTTAATGATTAACAGCGTATGTGGCTGTAGCGCCGGTTCAGCCCGCCCCGGTGTTTTAATGGCGGTTTTTAACGCCGAAAAGAAGCCGGATCACCTGCTAACTTCCTTTGCCGGTTTTGACCAGGCCGCCGTTCAAAAAGTAAGAGAGCATTTATTACCTTATCCTCCATCTTCCCCGGCAATAGCCTTATTTAAAGATGGACAATTGGTTCACATGATCGAAAGGCACCAGATTGAGGGTCGTCCGGCACAAATGATAGCCAGGAACCTTATAAGTGCTTTTGATGAATATTGTTAATCCCAAAATTTCATAAAGTACTACTAGTAAAGCCTTCCGCTGTGGAAGGTTTTTTTGTATATACCATTGTTTAGAAGTCTTTAATTGCGAACATTGCCAATTCAAATTCAAAAAACAGAAGAGCCGGCGTTTTAGCTATAGTCTTTATAGTTTGTAAAGCAACCCCGGCCTTATATTACTCACCACATGTATCCCAACCTCTATTTTTTTGTTAAGGAAGTATTTGGTGTTGATCTTCAGGGATTTAAACTTATAAATTCATTTGGATTACTGGTTGCTTTGTCCTTTTTGGCGGGTGCCTGGGCGCTTACTCCAGAATTGAAGCGCAGGGAAAGAAATGGATGGCTTAAGGCAACAGAATCTGAAATATGGGTTGGAAAAGGAGCTGATTTTGGAGAAATAATCTGGAATGCTTTTTTTGGATTTATTGCCGGTTGGAAGTTCGTAGGTTTTTTCACGGAAAAAGAAATTGCTTTCCAGGACCCTCAAGCTTTTTTATTATCAAGGCAGGGCAATGTAGCCGCTGGTATTTTGCTTGCGCTACTTTTTGCAGGGTTAAAATGGTATGCAGGAAATAAAACAAAGCTTGCAAAACCGGAAAAGCGAAGCATAAGAGTATGGCCCCACGACAGGGTAGGTGATATAACTATTTTAGCCGCCGTATTTGGATTTGGCGGTGCCAAAATATTTCATAACCTGGAAAATTGGGATGAGTTGGTAAGAGATCCATTAGGCTCATTGCTTTCTTTTAGCGGCTTAACTTTTTATGGAGGTCTTATTTGTGCAGGTGCAACCATTTTATGGTATGCATCCCGGCATAAAATAAATCGCTGGCATTTAGTCGACTCTTTCGGCCCGGCCTTAATGCTAGCTTATGCTTTAGGGCGCCTTGGTTGCCAGGTAAGCGGCGATGGCGATTGGGGAATTTTAAACAGCGCATATGTATCTGCCCCGGATGGTAAAGCAATCCAGGCAGGTCCAACAGCTTTTCAGGATACCGTAACGCATTATTTTACGTATTACAAAAACACGCTTGAAGGTGTAAAAGATATTGAAACCTACAGCGATGTAATGCATATGCCAATCGTGGCACCTTCCTGGCTACCTACTTGGTTGGTAGCCTACAGTTTTCCTCATAATGTGCTTAGCGAAGGGATACCAAACATTAATTGCGGGGGCCAGTGGTGCAATCATTTACCTGTGCCGGTATACCCCACGTCTTTTTATGAAACCGTCATGTGCCTTGTACTTTTCGGGCTGCTTTGGGCAATGAGAAAGAAGCTGAAAATTCCGGGCGTATTATTTGGAGCGTACCTGGTATTAAATGGCCTTGAAAGATTTTTAATTGAAAAGATCAGGGTAAATACAACTTATCATATAGGTAGTTTTCATCCATCCCAAGCCCAACTTATTTCGGCGTTGTTGGTAATTGCAGGTGCAGTAATCATCGTAGTGCGCCAGAAGAATATAAAGAAGACTATTGCAAAAGAAGCTGAGGCATAGCATTATTATTTCCAAAAGCTTTCGGGTCTTTCTAATGCGGTTATTATCAGCCAATATAAAAACCCGTTAAACTATGTTTAACGGGTTTTTATAAAATATCCGAAGTGGAAATTACTCTGAAATTACTTCAAATTCTACTTCAGTAGTGTTACCATTACCAAAATCGATAGCTGCTTTATAAGTTCCCAGCTCTTTTACCTCGTCAATAATAGTGATGCGTCTGCGGTCGATTTCATAACCTTTTTGCTCGCGGATTGCACGGCTGATTTGTACAGAAGTAACACTACCGAATATTTTTCCGGAAGTACCCACTTTAGCACCAACTTTTACTGCACCATCCTGAAGTTTGCTAATCACTTCTTTAATTTCTGCCAATAGTTTGGCTTCTTTCTTAGCCTGTACTTTCAATTTTTCTTCACGCACTTTTAAGTTGCTCGAAGAAGCTTCCACGGCTAGTTTCGAAGGGATCAGGAAATTACGTGCATAACCGTTTTTCACAGTAAGCAGTTCATTTTTTCCGCCCAGGTTATTTACGTCCTGAATTAAAATTACTTGCATGACTTTACGTTGTTTTTTAAAACGGCCCCAGCAAACGTCACTTTGCTGTCATCAGTGTTTAAAACTGGATTAGGGGGCTTGGCTTATTTCATTAAATCTGTTACATAAGGCAGAATTGCCATCTGACGGGCACGTTTTACGGCCTCGTCTACTTTGCGCTGGAACTTAAGGCTGTTACCGGTAATACGACGGGGTAGTAGTTTACCTTGTTCGTTCAGGAACTTCTTAAGAAAGTCAGCGTCTTTGTAATCGATATACTTGATGCCCATTTTCTTAAAACGGCAATATTTCTTAGGCCGTTTTTC
>JBKJNG010000606.1:0-3970 GCA_046596065.1 Phnomibacter sp.
CTTTTTGATAGCTTTTTTCAAAACGATGGCTTCCATAACTCAATATTATAGCAACAAGAATAATGATGTTGGCTATAGTTCCAAATTTTGCGTCATTCCAAGTGCTAAAAATTAGTATTTGTGAAATGATGACTGCTATTATTCCAATTATCCACCATTCTTCTTTTTTTAAGAAAAATAAAATGGCTGATGATAAGAATAACAAAAATGCTGTCAGCCAAAGAACGCCCAATGGTTTTGAAATTTCTTTGGATAGTTGAGTGATAGCCCCAAAGTCAAATGCTTTTGCAAAACCCAACAAGTGAATTAGTCCGTGAGGGACTATTATTATCAAAAAAAGTATTTTCATAGTCATTTAGTTTTATCCCTTCGTAGGGAGTGTCATTTAAGGTTGCCGATAACGTTCGAATATTTGCTTTGCAGGGAATTCATTGAACGTCCAGCCCGGAACAAATGCCGATTGAAAAACTTTTGTTGAATTATGTACAAATGCTGAACAATGAAAGTCTGCCCGGACTGTAGCTGATAGTATTACAAAGATGAGGACATGCACGTCAGCCAGCATAGAAGCAAGCCACTTGTTGGCTGCTGGCAAGTCTTGTGACATGATTTTTCATCATAACTAAATCTGTCATTTCGCTAATCTAAAACCAAGAGTATTTAATCCAAGACTAACTCCTCTTCCATTTCTATCTCTAACACGAACACTACTTGAATCATTGGCAAATGTCCCACCACGCAATACCTTAGATTTATTGGCAAAGCTTTTACTTTCCGGATCGCAGGCGTAAGGTATTTTCCAGTCAGAACACCATTCCCAAATATTTCCACTCATGTCATAAAGCCCAAGTTCATTTGGTTTCAAAGTCCCAACGGCATGTGATTTTCCGCCTGAATTACTTGCCCACCAAGCAACATCGTTGGCATTATTGCTTCCTGCATATCTAAAATTCTTACTTTGCAAACCACCTCTTGCAGCAAACTCCCATTCTTCTTCTGTTGGTAAACGAAAATGCTCTGAAAACTTAGCATTTAGTCGGCTAATAAATACTTGTATGTCTTCCCAAGAAACTTGTTCGATGGGATTTTTGTCGTTGTCTTTAAAGTAACCTGGATTGTTTTCCATAATTTCTTGCCATTCTGCTTGTGTCACTTCGTACTTTCCAATATAGAAGTCTTTTATAATTACAGAATGTGGGCATTCATCACCGTGCTCTGGGTCAATTTCTATAGGACCGCCATCATTTACATGATCTAAACCGCCCATTAAAAATGTCCCTCCCTTAACGCTTACCATTTCAAACCCATTTATTTTTGAGTTTGCTTTTATTACTCCGCGGTCTTGTTTTGATTGGTCGCAAGAGGGTAAGAAAATCAAGAAAAGTAAACTGAAAAATATTTGCATGATGAATGAATTTTGAAGTTTGCTTGCAGCCAACGCGTGTATTAACGTTATAAGACGCAATATAAATTGATTTTGCATAATGATAATCTTTTCGTTTATAGCTTTTTAGCAGTATGCATTTTGTAATTATCGGGGTCTGCTAATTGCGTAAAGCCAATCTTAATTCTAAATCAACACATTTTTTTCGTACCGGTGTTTTAAAAATTATGGCTTACAGAATCAAAGGTTGCCTGGTATTACTAGCAGGGATTAAATGAGTCTAATGCCCCGGTGATTTTCTACCCTTTTTTGCAGCATAAATTCCGTTAACTTTCCGCTATAATTTTTTCGGGTTGGATATTTTAGAATAAGCTATAACGAACATTTCGCCGCTATCTGGTGAAAGTATGCAGCTGTTCAGGAATGCCTGGAAAGAATGGACTGTTCCAAAAGATCATTTTCTAGTGAGGGAGCATGCCATTGCAGATTATATTTTTTTTGTTAAGAAGGGAATCGCCCGCATTTACTACCATAAAAAGGGAAAAGAAATTACCGAATGGATTGCCACGGATGGTACTTTCTTTTTATCCATCACCAGCTTTTTAGAACGTGTTCCCGGTAAACTAATGATACAAACCATTGAGCCTGCGGAAGTGTATGGTATTCATTACAACGAACTGCATGCACTGGCCGCAAAATACCATGAGGTAGAAACACTTTTTCGTAAAATGATGGGTACTTCGCTTATCATGTCGCAGCAGCGTATGGAATCGATACAATTTGAAACAGCGGAAGAGCGGTATCATAAACTGGTAAACAGCCAGCCGCATTTTATACAGCGGGTGCCGCTTATGTACATAGCTTCTTACCTCGGCGTTACACTGGAAACCCTCAGCAGAATACGAGCAGGCGCTGCTGCCCTGGGTAAAAAGTAATTCATCTTCACGATAATCATCAGTCTTTCAATCGTTATTATTTGACAATTGTCAAACAGGCCGCTTCTTATTGGTGGGACCTTTGCCTTCTTAAAACGATTGTATCATGAAGTCATTAATAATGCTCGCCTCTGTTTTGTTTTTTCCCGCTTACATGTTTGCCCAAATTTCCAACACCGCTAAGGCCAAAGAGCTAGTCGATAAAATGACCCTGGAAGAAAAGGTAAACCTGGTAGTGGGCATGGGTATGAATATTCCCGGTATTACACAAAGTGCAGGCACAGGAGTTGGTATGTCGATGGATAAAGTGGCCGGCGCTGCAGGAACCACTTATGCGCTGCCACGTTTAGGTTTGCCAACTACCGTTGTGGCAGATGGTCCCGCCGGTTTGCGCATTGATCCTACCCGTAAAGATGATAAAAACACCTATTATGCTACTGCATGGCCCGTTGCTTCATTGTTGGCTTCTACCTGGGATACTAAACTGGTGGAGCAGCTTGGTGAGGCATTTGGTAATGAAGTAAAAGAATACGGAGTGGATGTAATATTGGGCCCTGGTATGAATATTCACCGTAACCCATTAGGCGGCAGAAATTTTGAATATTATTCCGAAGATCCGCTGGTTGCGGGTAAAATAGCAGCAGCTATTGTAAACGGCATTCAATCCAACGGCGTTGGTACTTCCATTAAACATTTTGCGGTTAACAACCAGGAAAGAAACCGTAATAGCGTTAATGCCATGGTAAGTGAAAGGGCATTGAGAGAAATTTATTTAAAGGGGTTTGAAATTGCGGTGAAAGAATCTAATCCATGGACGGTGATGAGTTCTTACAATTTATTGAACGGAACATATACCTCGGAGTCGCACGATTTATTGACCACCATTTTAAGGAAAGAATGGGGCTTTAAAGGAATGGTGATGACCGATTGGTTTGGTGGTAAAGATGCCGTTGCACAAATGAAAGCTGGCAACGATTTATTAATGCCCGGAAGACCAGAGCAAAAGAAAGCAATAACTGATGCCATTGCTAACGGAACATTAGAGGCGAAAATATTGGATGAGAATGCAGCAAGAATTGTCAACTATATTTTAGGTTCACCTGCATATAAAAATTATTCATTCAGTAATAAGCCAGATTTAAAAGCACATGCTGCTATTGCCCGCACTGCTGCGGCTGATGGAATGATATTGTTTAAGAATACTGGTAACGCTTTGCCTTTTTCAATGCGCACCAAAACCATCGCGGCTTTTGGTAATACTTCGTATGATTTTATTTCGGGCGGCACAGGTAGCGGAGATGTAAATGAAGCATACACAATTTCGCTGGTACAGGGATTAGCAAATGCCGGTTATACAATTGATGGCGATTTAAAAAATACTTATTCCAGTTTTCTGGATGATTATAAAGCGAAAAATCCGAAAAAATCTTTTTTTGAAGAGTTTATGCATCCAACACCTTATGCTCTTGAATTCACCGTAGATAACAATTTGATCAGCAGTAAAGCTGCAACTGCAGATGTAGCCATCATAACCATTGGAAGAAATGCTGGTGAAGGTGCCGACAGAAATGTGGAAAATGATTTTAACCTGAAGGAATCTGAGGTAAAATTAATTGATGATGTTAGTACAGCCTTTCATGCAAAAGGCAAA
>JBKJNG010000105.1:0-6372 GCA_046596065.1 Phnomibacter sp.
ATTATTTTTTCCCGCAGAAAAATTAATATCGATTGTCTGAATACGGCGGCTTCAGAAATTGAACGCATTCACCGTTTCAATATTGTAATAGATGAAACAGAGGAAGTGGTTATTAAAGTTTGTCGCCAGATAGAAAAACAGGTGGAAGTTTTAAAAGCTTATTACAATACAAACGAAGAGATTATCTGGCAGGAACTTGCGCTGTACAAAGTGCCAACAGAAAATGTGGCAGAGCTTGCTCCTGTTGAAAGATTACTAAGGCAATACGGTGCAAAAGCGGTAGTGATCCGTAAAGATTATACTGTGTTTGAAGTAACAGGTCACAGGGAAGAAACCGATAAACTGGTTGAAGTTTTACAGCCTTACGGATTGATAGAATTTGTGCGTAGTGCCAGAGTTGCTATCATTAAAGCAAGCAGTGGGTTTAACGAAAAACTCCGCGATTTTGAATATGCGGAACCAGGCGAAGAAGAACTGGAAAACAAATACCTGAACAGACAGGAAGAAGTTTTTTCAATGTGATATCATTTGGCAGAACTTAAAAATTACTCATGAAACAGTTTTCTCAACACATAAGTATTGATCCGAATATACGTTTTGGTAAGCCCTGCATTAAAGGGACAAGAATTGCCGTTTCAGATATATTGCAATGGCTTGCATCCGGAATGCAACAAGAGGATATTTTGCAGGATTATCCTTTGCTTAAATTGGAGCATATTTATGCAGCGCTTGCATTTGCCGCAAACAGGGAAGCAATTATAAAAATGATTGCGGCCTGACATGAAATTATTGTTTGTTGCAAATCTATCGTGGCGGCTTGTTGAGAAGCTGAATCAATATTTTGATGAATGTAGATATGTTGATCATATAGGCCTGACTATCCCGGCAAAAGATTTGGAGATATGGTTGTTTGCAAAAAATAATGGATTTATAATTGTTACAAATGATGAGGATTTTTTAAACCTTTTGAATGTAAAAGGGTTTCCGCCAAAAATTGTATTGTTGAAAACTGGCAATCAGAATAATATTTTCCTGGAAGCCTTACTTATTAAACACCGGGCAGACATTGAAGCACTTAAATTATCAGATGAATACGGGTTGATTGAATTATTTTAAAATATAAAAATGTAAAAGACTTCATAAATGATTTCTTAACTCAACATCCTTTATAAAAATCACCTACATAACGTTTTATTTTTTTTCATTTTCACATTTATATTAAAACATGGCAAAATTAAATTTCGGCGGCACTGAAGAAAACGTGGTAACACGCGAAGAGTTTCCGCTTAGCAAAGCACAAGCTGTTTTAGCAAATGAAACCGTAGCAGTAATTGGTTATGGTGTGCAGGGGCCGGGCCAGGCGCTAAACCAAAAAGACAATGGCATCAACGTAATTGTTGGCCAGCGTAAAGATTCTAAAACATGGGATAAGGCCATCCGAGACGGATTTGTTCCCGGTGAAACCTTGTTTGAAATTGAAGAAGCATTACAGCGTGGTACAATCATTTGTTACCTGCTGAGCGATGCCGCCCAAATTGCATTGTGGCCTACCGTTCAAAAACATCTTACACCCGGTAAAGCGTTGTATTTCTCTCACGGTTTTGGTATCACTTTCAACGAACAAACCGGTATTATTCCACCAGCAGGTGTCGATGTATTCCTGGTTGCTCCAAAAGGGTCCGGCACTTCGCTTCGCCGAATGTTCCTGCAGGGTCGTGGTTTAAATAGTAGCTACGCAATTTACCAGGATGCAACCGGCAATGCTTTTGAAAGAGTTATTGCTTTAGGTATTGCAGTGGGTAGCGGTTACCTGTTTGAAACCAATTTCAGGAAAGAAGTTTATAGTGACCTTACCGGCGAACGTGGCACCCTAATGGGTGCTATTCAAGGCATCTTCGCCGCACAGTACCAGGTACTTCGTAGCAAAGGCCACTCTCCATCTGAATCATTCAACGAAACAGTAGAAGAATTAACGCAAAGCCTTATGCCATTGGTGGCAGAAAATGGTATGGATTGGATGTATGCCAACTGTTCAACTACCGCTCAGCGTGGTGCGCTTGATTGGTGGAAAAAATTTCGTGACGCTACCTTGCCAGTATTTACTGAATTATATGAAAGCGTTGCAACCGGTAAAGAATCGCAACGTTCAATCGACTTAAATAGTCAACCAGATTATCGTGCAAAACTCGAGGTAGAATTGCAGGAACTGAGAGATAGTGAAATGTGGCAGGCTGGTAAAACCGTACGTAGTCTTCGTCCGGAAAACCAGAACGTTGCAGAAACCGTTTAGATAAATAGTGAGGTTGACAATCTTCGCAAGGTTGTCAACCTTTACCAAAAAATATGCAGGTCGATTTACATACAACATACGCTATCGATATCAATGCTGCTGCAGAGCGGCTGAAGCATGTTGTGCGAAAAACGCCATTGCAATACAATCACCATCTTTCAATGAGATACGATTGCAATATCTATCTTAAAAGAGAGGATTTACAGGTGGTTCGTTCTTACAAATTAAGGGGGGCTTACAATTTGATGAGCACGCTTCCGCAGGAACAGTTGCAACGCGGAGTTGTTTGTGCAAGCGCTGGTAATCATGCGCAGGGATTTGCTTACAGCTGCAAACAATTAAATATTAAAGGTGTTGTATTTATGCCGGTTATAACACCAGAGCAAAAGGTGAATCAAACCCGCATGTTTGGTGGCAGCAACATCGAAATAAAATTAGCTGGCGACACTTTTGATGATTGCGCACTGGAAGCAAAAAAATATACGGAAGCAAATGGTTTCACTTTTATACCACCTTTTGATGATTTAAAAATTATTGAAGGACAGGGAACAGTTGGTAAAGAAATATTGGAAGAACTTTCTTCACCAGATTACATTTTTATTCCTGTTGGTGGTGGAGGTTTATCAGCAGGTGTTGGTTACCACCTAAAAACATTAAGTCCCAACACTATGATAATTGGGGTTGAACCCGAAGGCGCTCCTTCCATGAAGCAGGCGATAAAATATGGATTACCGGTAACCCTTGGTACCATTGATGGCTTTGTTGATGGAGCGGCTGTTAAAAGAGTGGGCGATGTAACTTTTAGTATTTGTAAAGATGTGATAGATATTATGCACCTTGTAAACGAAGGCAAAGTGTGTTCTACTATTTTAAATCTGTACAATGAAGATGCGATTGTTGCAGAACCGGCTGGTGCGTTATCGATTGCCGCACTGGATGATTTTAGGGCAGATATTAAAGACAAAACAGTCGTTTGTATTATAAGCGGCGGCAACAACGATATTGACCGCATGCCCGAGATAAAAGAACGTTCGCTACAGTATGAAGGATTGAAACATTATTTTTTAATCCGTTTTGCACAGCGCCCCGGAGCACTTAAAGAATTTGTAAATAATGTTTTGGGTTCCGGAGATGATATTACCCGTTTTGAATACATGCAAAAAACAAATAAAGAATCCGGGCCTGCATTGGTAGGCATTGAACTACAACATAAATCAGATTACGATGCATTAGTCAATAAGATGAAAATTAATAATATTGACTATTCGGAAATAAATAAAGATGACACCTTATTTGGTTATCTTATCTAACAAAAGCCCTCACACAATAGCATCTTTCTAAGCAACCGTGCCAGCAATTAAATTTTTTATTATTTTTACGCCGATTGCTGGCCTGCTTGAAAACCTGAAAACGGATCACAGTTTCTTTTTGTATTAAAATATATAGTAGCAAATGGCAAGCAATACCGGGTTATATGATCCATCATTTGAACATGATGCCTGTGGAATAGGTTTTGTAGCGAACATCAAAGGCAATAAAGGACACCAGATTATTTCTGATGCGCTTACCGTTCTTGAGAACATGGAGCACCGCGGAGCTTGTGGTTGTGAGAATAACTCTGGCGACGGTGCCGGTATCATGATTCAAACTCCCCACGAATTTTTCTTTGAGGAATGTCTTAAGCTGAATGTGCATCTTCCTTCATTTGGCAAGTATGCTGTTGGCGTTCTATTCTTTCCAAAAAATCCAAGGCTAAAGCAAGCATGCCGCGAAACCTTTAATAGGGCGGCTGAAAAGCTGGGCTTTGAAATTCTGTGTTACAGGCCCGTTCCTGTCAATACTACCGATATTGGCCCAACTGCTTTATCGGTTGAGCCTGATATGGAACAGGCCTTTATTATTTGCCCTGAAAATTGTCATGATCTGCTGCAATTTGAGCGCAAACTATTTGTGTTGCGCAACTATGCAACCCATCTTGTTGAAGAAACGGTTAAAGAAGATGCTATTGGTTTTTACATCGCATCTCTTTCTTATAAAACTGTAGTTTATAAAGGCCAGCTTATTAGTTCACAGGTTCGTAATTATTTTCCGGATCTGCAAAGCAAAAGTGTTACCAGTGCTTTTGGCCTGGTACATAGCCGTTTTGCTACCAACACTTTCCCCAGCTGGAAACTGGCGCAACCTTTCCGTTTTATAGCGCACAACGGCGAAATAAATACGCTCCAGGGAAATCTTAACTGGCTGAAATCTAACGAGAAAGGTTTTTCATCTCCTTATTTCTCTAAAGAAGAAATGGAGATGCTATTGCCAATTGTAACAAAGGCACAAAGTGATAGCGCCTGCCTTGATAACGTAGTAGAACTGCTTACCCTTAGTGGGCGTAGCCTGCCGCATGTTATGATGATGCTTATTCCTGAAGCATGGGATGGCAACAAAGACATGGACCCCGTTAAAAAGGCATTTTATGAATACCATGCATGTTTAATGGAGCCATGGGATGGACCTGCCTCTATTTCATTTACTGATGGAAAGATTATCGGCGTTACACTTGACAGAAATGGTCTGCGTCCTTCGCGTTATTGCGTTACTACCGATGACAGGGTAATCATGTCATCGGAATCCGGAACCTTACCTGTTGATCCGTCTACTATCAAAGAAAGAGGCCGCCTGCAACCAGGCAAAATGTTCGTGGTTGATATGGACCAGGAACGCATTATAAGCGATGACGACTTAAAAGCTATAATCTGCAGCCAGAAGCCATATGCTGACTGGTTGAACAAATACAAAATCAGGCTGGAAGAATTACCAGAACCAAGAGTACTTTTTACCCATCTTGAACATGATCAGATCTACAAATACCAAAAAGCATTTGGTTATTCGACAGAAGATCTTGATGTTATTATAGCTGCGATGGCCATCGATGGTAAAGAACCGATCGGCTCCATGGGTACTGATGTTCCTTTAGCAGTATTAAGCGATCAGCCACAACATCTTACCAGTTATTTCAAACAATTATTTGCACAGGTAACTAATCCGCCAATTGATCCCATCAGGGAAAGATTGGTAATGAGCCTTGCGGCTTTTGTGGGTAATAACGGTAACCTGCTAGTTGAAGATCCGCTGAGCTGCCATATAGTGGCCCTGGAACATCCGGTTCTTTCTAACTACGAAATCGAAAAATTACGCAGTATAGATACCGGTATTTACCAGGCAAAAACATTGCAATGCTATTTTAGGGCTGACGGCAAACCGGGCTCACTAAAAAAAGGACTCGACAGGCTCTGCCGTTACGCGGTGGATGCAGCTGAAGATGGATTTGAACTAGTCATCCTTTCCGACAGGGCTATCGACAGCGACCATGCTCCAATTCCTACCCTACTAGCTACGGCAGCCGTACATCATCACTTGATTCGTAAGGGTTTACGCGGCAAAGTGGGCATTGTGGTTGAAGCTGGAAATGTTTGGGAAGTGCACCACTTTGCATGTCTTATTGGTTTTGGCGCCACTGCTATTAATCCTTACCTGGCGCTAAGCACTATCAGGGATATGAAACTTACCGGTAAGCTTCAAACCGATCTTGAGCCGGAGGACCTTAAGAAAAACTATATCAAAGCTGTTTGTGATGGTTTATTGAAAGTTTTTAGCAAGATGGGAATCAGTACCCTGCAATCATACCAGGGTGCACAAATTTTCGAGATCATCGGTATTAATAAAGAAGTTGTCGATACTTATTTCACTGGTGCCGTTAGCCGTATTGAAGGCATGGGATTGGATGAAATTGCAAGAGAAGTGCTGGCAAAACATTTTTACGCATTTAAAAGGCAGGATGTTTCCATTGATATGCTACCAGAAGGCGGAATTTACCAATGGAAACGGAAGGGAGAATATCACCTTTTCAATCCTCAAACCATTCACCTGTTGCAATACAGTACCAGGATGAATGATTATGCTGCTTTTAAAAAGTACAGCAAGCTTGTAAACGACCAAACGACCAAAGCTGCAACCCTTCGTGGTTTATTACAATTCAAAAAGGTAAGGGCTTCTATCTCTATTGATGAAGTAGAACCTGCCGAAAAAATATT
>JBKJNG010000217.1:0-3070 GCA_046596065.1 Phnomibacter sp.
TCGAAAGTTGCCATACCATAACAGGTAAGGGCCACCACGAAAAATTTAAGTACTGGTTCTTCGCGAACTTTATCCCATGCGCCCCGTAAAGTCATAAGGCCGTTAAGCATACCACCCCATGATGGAAGAATAAGCATAAGACTAAAGGCAACGCCCAATGATTGGGCCCAGTCGGGCAGGGCGGTATATAACAGGTGGTGCGGGCCAGCCCATATGTAAATGAATATAAGTGCCCAAAAGTGGATGATGCTCCATCGGTAACTGTATACCGGCCGGTTAGCAGCCTTGGGAACGAAATAATACATCAAACCCAGGTAGGGCGTGGTAAGAAAAAATGCAACTGCATTATGACCATACCACCATTGTACCAGTGCATCCTGCACGCCTGCGTACCAGCTATAACTTTTCATAAAGGATACTGGTAACTCAAATGAGTTTACGATATGCAGCATGGCAACGGTAACCCATGTGCCAATAAAAAACCAGATGGCAACATACAGGTGGCGCTCTCGTCTTTTAAGAATGGTACCAAACATATTAACGCCAAAAATTACCCATATAAGTGTTATGGCAATGTCAACAGGCCATTCAAGTTCGGCGTATTCTTTACCCGTGGTGTAGCCCGCTAAAAGGGTAACGGCTGCTGTTACAATAATGCCCTGCCAACCCCAAAAATGGATCCAGCTGAAACGATCATTAAACATGCGTGTTTTACAAAGCCTTTGAAGGCTGTAGTAAACACCCATGAAAATACCGTTACCTACAAATGCAAAAATTACCGCATTGGTATGCACCGGTCTTATACGGCCAAAAGTGGTGTAAGGGTAATTGAAGTTTAGTACCGGGAAAGCCAGCTGAAAAGCCGCCAGTACACCTACAAGCATGCCAACAATACCCCATAACATAGTGGCGTAGGCAAAAGCTTTTACGATTTTATTATCGTAGTAATACTGCTCCAGAACCGGTATGTGCTGCAGCGGAATGGATGGGCTTTCTACGGATGTACTTCCGCCTGAATCCTGCTTTAATTGCATAAATTATTGATTGCTTTGATTTAGATTTATGTGTTACTGTCGGTTTTTTTATCGTCGAAAAGAATTCTCACGGAAGGTGAAAAATCGTCATCCATCTGGCCATCTTTCAGGCTCCATAAAAAAGCTACCAGGAACCCACCTGCCACTACGATGCTTACAAGTAGCAGTATGATTAGTACTGACATTTTTGGATATGTTTAAATTTTTGGATAAGGCTGTATGTAGTAATGTTTGAACGAAGGCAAAACTATCCTTACGGGTAAATTGGGTGGCTGATACCACTCATATTGAAATATGATTAAAATCAGAAATTGATCTCTGAAAAGTGATTCAACTTTTACACTATTTACTTTTTATACTCCTGCCCGTCTTTAACCTTTCCTATCCAACTTCCTTCCTGCAATCTGAATTGTGAGCCACGTAAACAGAATGATACTAATGCTGCTCGCCGGCATTAAGATGGCGGCAATCATAGGTGATAACGTGCCCCGAACGGCAAAACTTAACCCGATGATATTGTAGCAGATGGAAATAATGAATGATGCGATAACGATCTGTTTGCCACGCTTCGCCATCTTAATATACTGGTGCAGGTTTGGTAAACATTCCGCTTCCAAAATGGCATCGCAGGCAGGGGAGAAGTTGTTCATGCTTTCAGTTACTGCAATACCAACGAGGCTATTTTTTAAAGCGCCCGCATCGTTTAAACCATCGCCCACCATCATTACATTTTCGCCCTGGCTTTGCAGCTTTTCGGTGTATTGCAATTTTTCTTCCGGTGTCTGCTTGAAGAGCAGGTTTGCTTTTGCGCCTGCAAGCTGTTGCAGCCTGTTGCGCTCAGTATCGTTATCGCCGCTGATTACTGAAAGTTTAAAAGATTTGTTTAATCGCAGCAACATCCTTTTAATACCATAGCGGTATTCGTTCTTTATTAAAAAATAGCCATGCACATCCTGATCAATCCGGTAAGCCACCATACTGCCACTATCAGCCATATCATTCTTACCCATTACAAAAGATGGACTGCCAAGCAATACATGTTTATCATTTATCCATGCCTCGCAGCCTTTGCCGGGGTGTTCCTTAAAATTCCCGACGCAGTGTTTTTTGGTTTTTAAAAATTTGACGACAGAAAGACTTAAAGGATGTGAGCTTTGTGACGCAACCGCCCCGAGCATGTCTCTTTCATCAGTGTGCAGATGATTTCCCCGATGTATAACGCAAAAGTTTTGATTGCTGGTAATGGTGCCCGTTTTATCGAACACAATATGATTGACACGGCACATGCGTTCTACCACCAATGCATTGCGCACATAAAATTTTTCCCTGTCAAAAAGCCGGATGATATGCCCGTTAGTAAACGTGTTGCTTAGCAGCAAAGCGCAGGGGCAGGCAACAATTAAAACAGCCGTTACCGCAGGCCAAATTTTTGATGGATCGTGAAAATACCACCAGGTTGCTGCTAAGCCGGCAATAGCAAATAACACGATGGTAAAATAGCGGCTGATTCTATGAACAAAAGAATCTTCGTTGCTATCTTCTCTCCGCATCGATTCTTTATTCCAGAGGTTGGTCAGATAGCTTTGGCTAACATCTTTCACCAGTAGCAATTCAATATTACCGCCCATCTGTTTTCCCCCTGCGTAAATAATTTCGCTGACGTGTTTTTCAACAGGAATGCTCTCGCCGGTTACAAAACTGTAATCCATCACTGCCTGGCCGCGAACAAGAATACCATCAGCAGGAACAATTTCCTGGCTATGGATTATGATGCTGTCACCATTTTTTAGCTCTGGCAGGGCAACCGGTTTTTCAATGCCATCAATTATTTTATTTACGGCAACGGGAAAATAGCTGGTATAGTCACGATCGAAAGCCAATGACTGCTGGGTACGATCCTGCAGAACGCGACCGGTAAGCATAAAGAAAACGATGCCGCTCATGCTATCAAAATAACCGGGGCCAGTTCCGCTGAGAATTTCGTAAAGACTGCGGCCAAATGTGATAAGTATGGCTAATGCAATAGGCGCATCAAT
>JBKJNG010000316.1:0-4491 GCA_046596065.1 Phnomibacter sp.
ACCAATAAACTTATGAACGCGAATCTTTTTCTAAGCTTTAGCCCGGTATTGACTACCACACCCAATTGCTCCCGGCTTTTCCAAACTTTACCGCCTTCAGACATTACCCCACTTGCAATACCTCCATCAGCAAGAACCGTCATTGTTCCAAGCATTGTGTTTGCAAGTGTATACAGCGCATACTCCTGGGTTGGCAATAACCTGATTATTAATATTCCGCTTACAAGCCCTACTCCCTGAACTATTAACTGCCCAAGCCCGGTAATTGAAATTAATTTAGACCACTGTAATATCTTTTTGAAATTTAAACCCATCATTTTTGATGCAGCAACCTCTTTCATCAAACTTTTTTTCTTTTCTACGGAAAGTATTTTCAAGTAATACTTTCTCTTCAAGATGGGTTTATTTTTAAATTAGTAAAGTAAATTAATGACCCGGTTTTTTTATTCGAACTGATTTTTTATAATGTAGCCATGCTCTTTTAATATTTTTTCTTTACGGAAATGGTCAACATCTACTGCAACCATTTCCTGCACCAGCATCTGTAGATTGTACTTTGGCATCCATCCCAATACTGTATTTGCTTTTGTTGGATCGCCAATTAAAAGCTCAACTTCTGTTGGACGGAAATATTGAGGGTCTACAGCAACAACTACAGTTCCTTCTTCCACCTGAAAGTCGGGGTTGTTGCACGAGTCAACATAACCTTTTTCTTTAACACCTTCACCCTTAAAGGATACCGTTATGCAAACCTGTTCAAAAGCCATGCGAACAAATTCGCGGACGTGGGTTGTAACACCTGTTGCAATTACGAAATCTTCCGGTTTATCCTGCTGCAAAATCAGCCACATGGCTTCTATATAATCTTTAGCGTGCCCCCAATCACGTTGAGCATCTAAATTACCGAGGTAGATTTTTTCTTGTAAGCCTAATGCAATTTTTGCTACAGCCCTGGTAATTTTCCTTGTAACAAAGGTTTCTCCACGCAATGGACTTTCATGATTAAAAAGAATACCGTTGCAGGCAAACATTCCATAGGCCTCGCGGTAGTTTACGGTAATCCAATAAGCATACATTTTTGCAACAGCATATGGCGATCGCGGATAAAACGGCGTTCTTTCGCTTTGAGGAACTTCCTGTACCAGCCCGTATAATTCCGATGTAGATGCCTGGTAAATTCTTGTTTTCTTTTCCAAACCAAGAATACGAATGGCTTCCAGCAGTCTTAACGTTCCTATACCATCAGCATTAGCAGTGTACTCTGGTGTATCAAAACTTACCTTTACATGGCTCATTGCGCCAAGGTTATAAATTTCATCGGGCTGAACATCCTGTATAATTCTAATCAGGTTAGTAGAATCACCAAGATCTCCAAAATGGAGTTTAAGCTTTACATTTTTTTCGTGTGGATCCTGGTACAGGTGATCAATCCTGTCAGTATTAAATAAAGAACTTCTTCTTTTAATGCCATGAACCTCATATCCTTTATTCAATAAAAACTCTGTAAGGTAGGCGCCGTCCTGTCCGGTTATGCCAGTGATTAATGCTGTTTTCATGTAAGTAGGTAATAATATAAATTATCTGATAAAAACTGTGGATAGAAAAGAAACCTGGTGGCGGCTGATATATAATGTATATACTGAATCGAAAAAGGGCTTATTCAAATGTAAAACCTGCAGCCGGATTCAAATTCAGCTGGTTACGAAAGATTGCTTTTCGCGAGGAAGTCTTCGTAAGCAAGTTTTATTCCTTCATTAAGTTCGATACTATGTTTCCAGCCAAGGTTATGAAGTTTTGTTACGTCCATTAATTTTCTTGGTGTTCCATCAGGCTTCGAATCGTCAAAAACTAATGCCCCTGTAAAGCCAACAACATCTTTTATAAGAATGGCCAACTCCCTGATAGTTAAATCTTCTCCGGTTCCGATATTAACAAACGACTTGTCGTTATAGTTAAACATTAAAAAAACGCATGCATCTGCAAGGTCATCCGCATACAAAAACTCTCTCTTTGGTGTTCCGCTACCCCAAACAGTAACCGTTGGAGCCCCGTTAATTTTTGCCTCATGAAATTTTCGAATAAGGGCTGGCAAAACATGCGAATTCTGCGGATGATAGTTATCTCCTTTGCCATACAAATTGGTTGGCATAACGCTAATGAAATTGGCACCATACTGGTCAAAATATGCTTCGCACAATTTAATACCGGCAATTTTTGCTATTGCATATGGCTCATTGGTTGATTCGAGCAAACCGGTAAGTAACGATTCTTCTTTTAAAGGTTGCGGAGCCAATTTTGGATAAATGCAGGAGCTACCCAAAAACATCAATTTCGTGACGCCATTTTTCCAGGCGGCGTGTATGATGTTTGCCTCTATCATTAAATTATCATACAAAAACTCCGCACGATATATATTGTTTGCGAGAATGCCACCGACTTTGGCAGCGGCCAAAAAAACGTAATCTGGTTTTTCTAACTGGAAAAAAGCAGCCACATCAGCCTGATTTCTTAAATCCAGGTCGGCGGAAATGCGTGTAACAATGTTTGAATATCCAAGCGCTTCCAATTTTCTTTTAATTGCGCCGCCAACCATACCTCTATGCCCGGCTATATAAATCTTATCGGTTTTGTTCATTTTAACTGGAATATTATGAGACTGACAGTAACCAAAAATTGCCAGTAATAAATTGGTTTGGAGAGGAGTCCGCTTAAGATTTTTGCCAAAGTTTTATTCCTTTCTTCTTTACGACATCGTCGTAATAACCTCCACCGTAGCCATACCCATAACCGTACCCGTAGCCATACCCGTAGCCACCGTAGCGCTGCGTTCTGCCTACGCCATTTAATATCGCATACAATGGCTGATCGGGGTAAGTTACCAATCGCTGATTTAATTCCTCATACACATTTTTGAAACTATATCCCTGCCTGAGAACAACGATACTGATATCAGCAAAACGTTGCAAAAGGGTTGCATCCGTAACCACGCTGAATGGAGGTGTATCTAAAATTATTATGTCGAAGCGATTTTTTAATTCCTTCATCATCAGGTTCATATTATCGCTTAAAATAAGTTCAGCCGGATTAGGCGGAATAGGGCCAGCAGGTAACACGAAGAAATTATCTCCGTCGTGCCCCGGAATTTCCAGCAACAGATCATTTAGGTTTACAGAGCGACTTAAATAAGTGCTTATACCAGCTTTAGGATCGAGACCAAGGTTTTTAGAAATACGCGGTTTTCTTAAATCAAACTCAAGAATTACAACCTTTTTATGCAGCAGTGCATAACTGGCTGCAAGGTTTAAACTGGTAAAACTTTTACCCTCTCCCGGCCGGTGAGACGTTATTAAAATTATATTAGATTCCTTGCCTTTTCCTGTATAACTGATGGCAGTTCGAATTGTGCGAAATTGTTCCGCAATAACAGAACGGCCGCCTTTAGCAACAGGTACAGGGTTGTCAAGATTTTTAATAAAGGTTACATCTCCTAACAAGGGAACCGCAGTTTTCTGTTCAACTTCTTTATGACTGCCAACTTTGTTATTTAAGAATTCGACTATTACGAGGCCACCAACTGGAATTAAAAGACCTAAAGCCCAGGCCATACTCCATATATTACTTCTCTTAGGAGCTATCATACCCATATCACGTGCCCGCTCAATATACCTGCTATCTGGTATGGTGCTGGCCAATGTTACGGCAGCCTCTTCTCTTTTTTGAAGTAAGAAAAGATAAAGCTGCTCTTTCACACTTCGGTCACGTGTAATTTGAAGAAAATTTCTTTCCAGTTTCGGCATATTTCTAATCTGGCTGTTAAGCTGATTATTTTTCCTGTCTATATCGTTAAGCGTCATTTGATAAGAATTCTTCAAATTCTTTACGTTTTCTATCAAAGTCCGCCTTATATCTTTAATCTGGTTTTGCAGATCCAATAATCCGGGATTAATGGGTCCAACTTTAGCCTGTAATCTATCTTTTTGCAAAATTAACTCATTGTGCTTGGCAATTAATTCTGCCATGGAAGGTTCAGGTATACCAAGTGTAGATGGAACCAGCCTTGGGCTTTCCTGGTTTAGCACCAATTCTTTCTCCAATGCATTAACCAGATTTACCTGAGTTTCCTGTGCTGCTTTTTGCCTATCAACTTCAGCTGCTACTGCCATATACTGTTGGGCATCTGTAGTTATGTCTGTAATTCTATTTTGTGTTTTGAATTCTTCCACCTGACCTTCAACCCCTCTTAATTCTTTTTCAACGGATTCCAGACGTTCGGTAAGGAAATCCATTGTATTTGCTGTAACCTGGTTTTTATCATTCAGGCCTAACTGGTTATACAATATCAACAGCGAGTTCAAGGCATCCTGAGCTTTAACTGGATGTTTATCCTTCATTGTTAATGCTAATACTGCGGCTTTGTCATTAACAGCCATTACACCTAATGCACCTAGATAATTCCCAGATAACAGTATCCCCGATAGAGGCAGTAACTGG
>JBKJNG010000341.1:0-3266 GCA_046596065.1 Phnomibacter sp.
AAGTGCGCATACTATTTTCATTTCAAACATTATGGGTGCAGGCTGCAGCAAAGTTTGCCCGGTCGAAAAATTATGCGAGGGAAGTTGCGTATTTAACCTGATGGAAGAAACGCCAATCCATATCGCCAAGTTGCAACGTTACAGCACTGAAATGGCGATGGAGAGGAAATGGCAATTGTTCCAACGAAAGCCTTCTAATGGAAAAAAAGTGGCGATTGTTGGCGCTGGCCCGGCGGGTTTAAGCTGTGCGCATGTGCTAAGTCGCGAAGGTTATGATATCACTATTTTTGAAAGGGAAAAACGTGGTGGCGGTTTAATGACTTACGGCATTGCAGCTTATAAAGTAACACCCCAGTTTTGTGAAAATGAAGTGGATTATATCACTTCTATTGGTGGTATTGAAATAAAGTATGAGCAGGAGCTTGGCAGGGATATAACCCTTGCTGCATTACAGGCGAATTACAATGCTGTTTACCTGGCATTTGGCGTGGGTATTGCAAGACAATTGGATATTCCCGGTGAGGAACTCGAAGGCGTTGTGGATGCGATTGGTTTCATATACGATATAAGAGCAAAAGGATACTCGCAAGTGCCTGTTGGAAACAGGGTTGCTGTGATTGGTTTGGGTATGACGGCCATTGACGCCGCTACGCAGGCAAAACGGTTGGGCGCAAACGAAGTAAGTATCATTTATCGCCGCACTTACGATGAAAAACCTTGTACCGATGTGGAACTGGATATTGCCAAACTGGATGGTTGCCATATCATCTGGCTGGCTGCACCGAAAGAAGTGATAGGTGTCGATGGAAAAGTGACCGCACTTATTTGCAGCATCATGCAATTGGGCGAACCCGATGCAAGCGGGCGCCGTTCACCCGTTGATACCAGTAAAACATTTACGCTGGAAGTTGACATGGTAATTAAAGCCGCTGGCCAGGTGCCGTTTACTGGTCTGGTAAATGAACATGGTTTGGATAACAGGATTGGTAAGTTGTCCGTTATCAATAAAACTGCCACAAATCTTGCAGGCGTATTCGCTGGTGGCGATGCCGTAAATGGCGGCAAGGAAGTAGTAGATGCGGTGCAGGCCGGCAAGGACGGTGCAAAAGCGATAATGGAGTATTTAAGTTTAAGTTGACGGAAGAGAATCAATATAAAATGGACCTGTCGGGGCTGGTGGCTCAAACCTTTGAAGAAGCGGATGACCGCCTGAATTACCGGGAAAATAAAATACCACTTGAAAGATTGAATGGTGCTTGCTTTATCATCAATAACATGTATAACGTTACTGGGCAAACCAAGGTTGATAAAAAGTTTGTATCAGTGAAGAAGCACGGAGATGGTTAATCTTTTTTGCTGAAGATTTAAGAGCAAGGCAGACATCGAAAACTTAAAAAAAGAAATAACCCCTGAGACGGTTTTTATCAAAATGTTACCCCTTTATATATTTTTTTCAAATCAACAGTGCAATTAATGCTTTGCAGGTAAATAGATGAACTGACACCTTCTGCTTCAATATCTGTCCAGGTTTTTTCTGCGGTTTTGAAGCTGGAAGTTACAAACGGTATTTTTTGCTCAATTGAAACATATTCTTTAAAACTTTCGATTCGTTTATAATCGTAAAACTTTTCACCGCGATTATATTCCATGGTAGAGGGCGAAAGCACTTCAACAATTAAAAGTGGGTTCAGGATAACGTCTTTTCTGTTTTCATAAAATATAGGCTCCCTGCATATTACCAGTGCATCAGGGTATAAAAATGATAGCAGGCGGGGAACAAAAACTTTCATGTCGCCATTAAGCACATCATAATGTTCAGTTGTATGCTCCAGTGCAATATTTAACGCAGTAATAATATTTGCTATTATAAGGTTATGATGATAGGTTCCTCCGGGCATAATAATAATTTCACCGTTGATAAAATGATGTTTTTCAGCTGATCTTTCTTCCATAGCCAAATACTCTTCTATGGAATAGATTTTCGGATCGAGTGCTGTAATTGTTTCCATTTATAAACTATTTCGTAATCGTAAAGATACTATTTTCATTTACCCGGTTTTTAAAGCCTCAAATCAAAATAATTTCAATGGCAGACTTATCAGCAAATTTTCTCGGCATAAAATCACCCAATCCTTTTTGGCTGGCGAGTGCACCTCCAACGGATAAAAAGATAAATGTGTTGCGTGCTTTTGAAGCCGGCTGGGGTGGCGTGGTTTGGAAAACGCTCGGCTCGCAGGTCAAGAATGTTTCAAGTCGTTACTCTGCTGTGAATTTTAATGGTGGCCGGGTAATGGGCTTTAACAACATCGAACTTATTAGCGATCGCCCCCTTGATATTAACCTGCATGAAATTGAAGAATGCATCAAGCTTTTCCCCGACCGGGCCATGGTGGTTTCATTGATGGCGGATAATGATAAAAGCAGCTGGCATGAACTGATCAAAAAAGCAGAAGCTACCGGTGCCCACGGCCTTGAGCTAAACTTTGGCTGTCCGCACGGCATGACTGAACGTGGCATGGGTGCTGCTGTTGGCCAGGACCCTGAGATTGCCCGAATGGTGGTGGATTGGGTGATGGAAGCTGCTACTATTCCAGTAATTACGAAGCTTACGCCAAATGTACATTCTGTAGTGCCAACCGGCAAAGCCGTGGTGGAAGCCGGAACAAATGCATTGTCATTAATCAATACAATTCAGTCGGTAACTGGCATTGATCTCGACACATTTGTTCCCAATCCTTATGTTGCCGGCAAATCGGTTTTTGGTGGTTATTGCGGACCGGCGGTAAAACCAATTGCTTTAAAATTCCTTACCACTATTGCGCAAAACGCTACCACCAAAAAAGTTCCTGTAAGCGGCATTGGTGGCATAAGTACCTGGAAAGATGCGGTTGAATTTATGCTGCTTGGAAGTACAACGGTGCAGGTTTGTACCGCTGCCATGAAGTATGGCTTCCGTATTATTGAAGATATGTGCGAAGGCATGAACAATTGGATGGATGAAAAGGGGTTTAAAACCATCTATGATTTTATTGGTCGGTCTGTGCCCAACATCACCCATTGGGAAGATCTCGATATCAACTATCACCACATCGCCAAAATAAACCAGGATAAATGCATCCATTGCGGCCTGTGTTATATTGCTTGTGAAGATGGTTCGCATCAATCTATCAATCTTGATTATGGCAACCCTTACAACACTTACACCATTAAAGAAGAGGAATGTGTAGGGTGCAATCTTTGCCAGTTGGTTTGTCCGGTTACGGGTT
>JBKJNG010000046.1:0-2859 GCA_046596065.1 Phnomibacter sp.
GGTTTCCTTTTTCATAGCCTGGTGGTGTGTAAACAAATGCCCGGCGTGATGTGCTGGTACTTTTAGAAGGGAACAACACCTGTTGTACGTTGCCATGAAGAACAGCTTTCAGCGCATAAAAATCCTGGTCATGCGCAGGTATTTCAATACCACTTTCCCATCGCACAGATCCATAAAAATTCAATGCGCCGGGATCATTAAATTTTCCGCCATCAATGGTAATGTTGTAATAATGGAAGCCTTCATCCATTGGTCCTTCGGTATTGCCCATCCATGAGCCATCTTCAGCTTTACTGAGAATAGTACCGCCTCTTCCTCCAAGCCCAAGGCTTACTTTAACGCTATCAGCTTTGGGCGCAATTATTCTAAATCTTGCATAGCCCTGCGAATTTACCTGTGGATATTCCTGCCCTGGCTGATTTAGACTAGAAGGTTTAAAATCTTCTTTTACTGATGACTGAGCTGTACAAATTCCACCCAAGAATGTGGTTGCAAAAACGATGGCCAACACTTTGCCATTCTTTTTAATTATGACCTTAAGTTTTGCATGAGCAAGGTGGCAAATTGTAATTGGTAAAAAACCAGTCGTGATCATTTTTCTCATATTCAGGCAATTGTTTTTTTATGTAAAGCAGGTATGTTTATTTAAGAAGTTATCATTTTATCTTAAAAGCATTTTTTACCAGTTTAAAACTGAATATTCAACTTTTTTTTGGCCAGTAATGTATAAACCTGTCCAGCCTTTGTTGGTAAATCATACTCAAACTTTTCAGCTAAAGTCGGTGGGGTAATTATTGCTTTTTCAGCAATCACTGGATCAGGTATTTTTTCTGTTTGATAGAAAGTATTGGGATTTTCACCAAAGGCATTCTTCAATACTAATCCATTCGTTGTCATTGTGTTTGGCAGGCGCAAACGAAGATTGCCTCCCAGTGTTGATTTGATGATTGCCTTTACTAATTTCCCATCTTTCCATTTCATGTCAACCAATTCAAATCCGCCCCTTGCGCTTAAGCCAGCAATACTTCCAGCCGCCAACCAAACATCAGGTAATGCCGGCAAAAGACTTAAAACTCCATCATCACTCTGCATCAGCATTTCTGTAATGCCCGAAGTGCATCCAAAGTTTCCATCAATTTGAAAGGGCGGATGCGCATCAAATAAATTATTATATGTACCGCCTCCACCTTCATTGGTGCCAACGGGTGTAAGCTGGCTTTGTATCAGTTTATATGCATGATTTCCATCCAGCATTTTTGCCCACCAGTTTACCTTCCATCCCATGCTCCAGCCGGTAGATACATCGCCACGCTGTAGCAACGTGTTTTTTGCAGCGCTGTACAAGGCTGGTGTCCGGTAAGGTGAAATTTGATTGGATGGAAACAAGCCATATAAATGGGAGATATGGCGGTGATGGTCATTGGGGTCATCAATATCGTCTAACCACTCCTGCAACTGCCCATATTGGCCTATATGCATGGGCGATAAACGACTTCTTTTTTGCGCAAGCGTATCCATTAAAACTTTGTCTTTATTTAAAATACCAGCCGCTTTAATCGTGATACTAAACACATCGAAAATAATTTGGTTTGTCATGGTAACACCAGCATCCAGCGATGAACCCTGGTGTGCAGCAGGCGCATTTTCAGGCGACATATCGGGGCAAATTACCAGCCAATGATATTTGGGATGTTCTACTAAATAATCTGCGTAGAACAGGGAGGCCTCTTTCATCACTGGATAAACGGAAGCTAAAAACTTTTTATCACCGGTATATTGGTAGTGATCCCATAAATGCATGATACCCCAGCCACCGCCATTGATCCATGTGCCCCAAAAAGCACCGTCCACAGCGCCTGTTGCCCGCCATATATCTGTATTGTGATGCGCCATCCACCCTCTTGTTCCGTACATGTCACGGGCAGTTTTTTTCCCTGCTGCCGCCATCTCCTTTACCATCTTAATAAATGGCTCATGTAACGCTGAAAGATTTGTTTTTTCAGCAGGCCAATAATTCATTTCTGCATTGATATTGATGGTGTATTTGCTATCCCACGGAGGATAAACTTTATTATTCCAAATGCCCTGCAGGTTAGCGGGCTGGCAACCGGGTTGTGAAGAAGAGATTAAAAGATAGCGACCATATTGATAGTAGAGTGTTACCAAATGTGGATCATCAACTGTATTGAAATTTTTTAATCGTTCATCTGTTGGAAGATTAGCGGGATCTGTGTTTCCTAAATTTAGCTTTACCCGGTTAAAATATTTTTGATAAGCAGCAATATGTTGTTGTAAGATTACGGGGAAGGGTTTGATGACAGCTTTTGCAAGATATGCTTTAGCAGTTGCGGCTTCATCACCGGCAAGGCTGTTGTAATTTTTAAAATTAGTTGCAATAGAAATATAGATGGTTACTGCATCGGCGTTTTTTATGATAACTGCAGTATCCGTTGAATGAATGCTTCCTCCTTTCGTTTTAAACTGCACCAGGCCTGTATATTTTATCATGCCCTTCACTCCTTCATGATCGATGCCGGTACCTGAAAAAGTTAATAGCGATGGGTTAAAGGTTTTAATAATTGCGTTAGGGAGCGGAGTTGAATAATATGCAGTAAATGAAATGCTCTTGGGTCTATCGGCTGTTAATGATATGGCAATTACACGGTCAGCAAAAGAGGCTACAACTTTCCTGGTATAAGTGACAGCACCGGCCTTGTAAGTGGTGGTGGCAACTGCTTTTTCAATATCCAGTTCCCTGATATAATTCGTATAATTTTCATGCCCTTTAAAAACCAGGTGTAACTCCCCGGCAGGCAAATACATCTGCCCCTGCGATTTTTTGCTGATGATAACACGGTT
>JBKJNG010000101.1:0-3891 GCA_046596065.1 Phnomibacter sp.
AGTAAAGACTTGTACTACCGCATCAAACAAGTTGATAAATCAGGGGCCACCGTATACAGCGTGATACGAAATCTGAATATAGACCAAAGCAGCCTGGGTATTTCCTTATATCCCAACCCTGCACGCAGTGTTTCCAAATTAATTGTTGATGCACCTGCGCCAAGTAAAGCGATTGTTATACTAAGAGACTTTACCGGAAAACAGCTACAGGTTATGAACCTTCAATTTGTAAAAGGTATCAATCAGAAAGACATCAACGTAAGCAACCTGCCCGCTGGTGATTACAATGTATCAGTGGTTTCAGAGAATCTAAATCAAACAATTAAATTATCAAAGCTTAAGTAGTATCGCTTCATTAAGATAAAAGGAGACCTGCATTTTGTGGGTCTCTTTATATTTTACAGTTAAGTTATAGAGGGTTGTATTTCTTTTTGATTACATTTTTACCTTTTATATCTCCAAAGCACAAGCAAGATTGATTCAATACATTTTTTCTGGTTCTCAACCGAATGTAGAAAACCGAGGGAAGGGGTATTCACCTATATTTGCCCCCTTTAAAATTTATTAACAAATAGTTTGTCTATGAACAATTTGATCTACGCTGTACCAGCAATGGGACTCATTGGATTGCTATACACGTTCCTCAAGTTTAGATGGGTTAGCAAGCAGGATGCAGGCACCCCCCGAATGAAAGAAATAAGCACCTACATCGCGGAAGGGGCAATGGCTTTCTTAAAAGCTGAGTGGAAAATACTTGGATATTTTGTAGCCATTGTCGCAGTTCTGTTGGCTTTTATGAGTACCGGCAACAAAAACAGCCATTGGAGCATTTCAATTGCTTTTATTCTTGGGGCATTTTTTAGCGCCTTGGCAGGGTATATAGGAATGAGAATTGCTACCAAAAGCAATGTTAGAACCGCACAAGCGGCACGCTCTTCTCTTAGCCAGGCGCTGAAAGTGTCGTTTACCGGTGGCAGCGTAATGGGACTTGGCGTAGCCGGTTTGGCTGTTTTGGGCCTCGGTAGCTTATATATTGTTTTAAAACACTTTTTTGCACCAGATAGTGGCGCTAACAGTGAAGATATGGTAAGAACAATCGAAGTACTTACCGGGTTTTCTTTAGGTGCGGAGTCTATAGCTTTATTTGCACGTGTTGGTGGTGGCATATATACCAAAGCTGCTGACGTTGGTGCAGACCTTGTGGGGAAAGTCGAAGCTGGTATTCCAGAAGATGATCCGCGTAATCCTGCAACCATCGCGGATAACGTTGGTGATAATGTTGGTGACGTTGCTGGCATGGGTGCCGATCTTTTTGGTTCTTATGTAGCTACGGTTCTTGCTACCATGGTATTGGGGCAGGAAACAATATCTCCAGATGCTTTTGGTGGTTTTGCGCCTATATTATTACCTATGCTTATTGCAGGATCCGGTATCATATTCTCAATTATTGCAACATTTTTTGTACGTATAAGCGACAGTGCCGGCATTAATACAGAAACAGTACAAAAGGCACTTAATATGGGCAACTGGGGGGCTATAATACTCTCTGCTTTTGCATCCGCAGGTTTAGTTTATTGGATACTGCCTGAAACAATGTCTTTACGTGATATCGAATTTTCCCGTAATGGCGTTATGGGTGCGATCGGCGTTGGCTTGCTTGTTGGTGCTTTAATGAGCATGATTACAGAGTATTATACCGCGATGGGAAAGAGACCGGTTATGAGCATCATTCGTCAAAGCGCCACAGGCCATGCAACTAACGTTATTGGCGGATTAGCGGTGGGAATGGAAAGCACGCTCCTACCCATTTTAGTATTAGCTGGCGGTATTTGGGGCAGTTATGCCTGCGCTGGTTTATATGGTGTTGCTATTGCAGCGGCCGGTATGATGGCAACTACTGCAATGCAGCTGGCTATTGATGCTTTTGGGCCGATTGCCGATAATGCAGGGGGAATTGCAGAAATGAGCGAACTGCCTCCCGATGTTCGCGAAAAAACGGACGTTTTGGATGCGGTGGGAAATACAACCGCAGCAACTGGAAAAGGCTTTGCTATTGCATCGGCCGCACTAACTGCTCTTGCGCTATTTGCAGCTTATGTTGGTGTAATTAATCACAATGGATACCTTCTGGAAGGCATAGATATTTATAAGGCTCCTGTTTTAGCATGTCTTTTCGTGGGAGCTATGATTCCATTCATTTTTTCTTCGCTGGCAATTCGTGCCGTAGGTGAGGCTGCAATGGCAATGGTAGAAGAAGTAAGGCGCCAGTTTCATACTATTCCGGGAATTATGGAAGGAACTGGAAAGCCTGAATATGATAAGTGTGTTGCTATTTCAACCGATGCTTCAATCAAAAAAATGATGCTTCCCGGTGCAATTGCAATTATTTCACCTTTAATTATCGGTTTTATAGTTGGCCCTGAAGCCCTCGGTGGATTTTTAGCAGGCGCTACTGTAAGCGGCGTATTAATGGGAATGTTTCAAAATAATGCAGGTGGTGCCTGGGATAATGCAAAGAAAAGCTTTGAAAAAGGTGTTGAGATAAACGGTCAGCTTTACAAGAAAAAAAGCGAACCACACAAGGCTGCTGTAACTGGCGATACAGTTGGAGATCCATTTAAAGACACATCTGGACCTTCAATGAACATTCTTATTAAATTAATGTCGATTGTATCATTGGTTGTAGCTCCTACTCTCGCTACCCTTCATTCAAAAGACAATAATAATGTTATAAATAATAGTACTCATCTAAAGGTAAAAAAAGAAGTTAACATTAAAGTAAAGAATAGCGGAGCAGATATAAAGGCAAACGACATTATATCAGGGCTTGAAAACGAAGGAGCTCTTGCAAAAAGCACTAATGCAGTTATTGCGTATAATGATGGCAAACTAGTCGTGAATGGCAAACAAGTTGAAGACAAAATAATTTCTAATCTTCACCTAACGCCTGATATGAGTTTTACAATAGAAACCAGTTATCAATAACGCTGTTCGCTCAAAATTAAGCATATAATCAAATGTGAATTTGTTGTAAAGAAACCCTATTTTAGCGTAGATCTTAATCAAACCATTCCAAAGTCCCGACGTGTCTACGCCGGGGCTTTTTTTTTAAAAGACTCCAATTATGATAAATTAACGAGTTACTTAAAAGGCACAAAAAAACCAGCCGTTGTAATAGGCTGGTTTTACAAATTGATTAAAATCAATTAAATACTTAAAACTGGTTTATGTTTACCATAGCTCTCTACGTTTACTCTTCCAACTCCGGCTTTCTCAATTCCAATAACCTGGGCCGCAGCTTTAGAAAGATCAACTACTCTTTTCATCCTAACATTCATCCTGTCGTTAACCCGAACTAAAACCGACCTTCCATTAATTAGATTGGTTATTTTTAACCAGGTTCCCAAAGCATACTGATTGCTGGCACAGGTTAACTTTTTTTGACTGAAAATGTCGCCATTTGCGGTTTTGCGGCCGTGAAACTTATCATGATACCAACTTGCCATCCCAGTTTTAATGCTGGTTTTAACAGGCTCGTTTTCCCTGGCGAAGGACTGTTTAATTGGCGTGATAACCGTAAGTAAAACACCTGTTGCAATTTTAAAGAATTGCTTGTGTAATCTGATTTTTTTGAAATCCATCTCGTTTCTCCTATCAAACCCTACCTTCAATCTGTATCCCAGAAATAGCTAAAGTTCTTTTTGTAATGGTCGTAACTGAAACAAAGTTTTAATTCAGTTGGAGACCATGTATTAAAAAATAACGAATGTGTATGTGTGCTTTTTAATGTTCAGAATTCGATAAAGTAACCCCTTTTATGCTGATCAGCCAATTTTTTAACAACCCAACAGTACTATACATTTGGTAATCAAATACTTATCATAGATGCCT
>JBKJNG010000561.1:0-3291 GCA_046596065.1 Phnomibacter sp.
TTCAAACAGTTTATAGTAAGAATTTTCTAAAAGGAATCTTTTTAAAATTTTAAATCAAACTCGCTCAGCCACACCCTTCTCCTCAAGGGGAAGGTCCGGGGATGAGATATAAATCTAAAAAATTGATCATAAAATCACAGTTTCCGGATTTCACTTTTCACTTTTTCACCACTCACTACGCACCATTTCAGAATTCACGAAAAATTTACCATATGAAAATACTCTGTATCGGCGAAGCACTAATTGATATGATTTGTACCGACAAAGGCAAATCATTAACAAAAGGCGAGAACTTTTTAAAGAAGCCAGGTGGCGCACCAACCAATGTAGCCGCAGCAATTGCAGCTCTCGGCGGCGAAGTAGAATTAGCAGCTAAAGTAGGTAACGATCCGTTTGGCAAACACCTGGTGGATGTAATGCAATCCTTTGGTGTAAACACGCGTTACATGCTACAGGACAGTACAAATTTTACCACCTTCGCATTTGTATCGTTAATGGAAGATGGTGAACGCGATTTTGTGTTTAACCGCGGCGCCGATGGCGAATTAAACCGGCAGGAAGTAGATGCAATTGACCTGGAAGATGTATCGATCATTCATTTTGGATCAGCGACTGCCTTCTTACCAGGCCCGCTGCAAACTGCTTACCAAAGCTTGTTGCAAAAGGCCATGCAAAAAAACATCTTCATCAGTTTCGATCCCAATTACCGGCATTTGTTATTCGCAAATAATAATCAATCGTTTATCGATCAAAGCTGGAATTTTTTACAGGCTTGCCACTTTTTTAAAGTAAGCGATGAAGAAGCTATGCTGATAACAGGCGCAGTTACACTAAATGACGCCGTAAAAATTTTACTGGAAAAAACCAGGTCAGCTTTCGCTATTACACTCGGTAAAGAAGGAACCTTGCTGGGCATCTACGGTCAAACTTTAATTGTACCCAGCATTGCAGTAAAACCAGTTGATACCACCGGTGCAGGCGATGCATTTGTAGGTGCGGTTTTATACCAGTTAAGCGATAAATCACTTGCAGAAATTATATCCATGACACAACAGGATTGGATTCATATTATTGCCAATGCCAACAAAGCCGGCGCCAGAACCTGCGAGTACCTCGGTGCAATGGAAGCATTCAAACATTTAAGCAACCAGGTTTTTCTATGATGTGTGATATGTGATGTCTGATTTGTGTGGCTCAATCATTGATCAGAAAAATCATCACGGAAATATTGCAAGTTTTTAATACAAATTAAAGGAACAAAATTAGCGGAATAATCATCGAAGTTGCACAGAAACACTCCTGCTACCTGTAAAGGAAAAAGGGGTGAGGCTTTAAACAAATCAGACATCATACATCGGACATCGTCAAATTTCCCCTCTATGTATAACCACAAGCTGCATCAACAAATAAATACCGCATTGCTAAAAAGCAAGCTGGATTTAAAGGGTAAAGACAACAACTTTTATACGCGACTTATTGCCAATGCAACCAGTATAAAAGCCTTGTATGATGAAATATATGGATACCATCCAAAAGCCGTAACATCATTCAATGCATTGCTGGAAAATATCATTACAACTTATGTAAAACGAAGTATAGCACTAAAAGCAGAAGATAATAAAAAGGAGCAACAGGATATTTGGTTTTTAAGCAACAAGTTAGCCGGTATGAGTTTGTATGTCGACAGGTTTTGCGGCAACATAAAAAATCTCGGAAACAAACTTGATTATTTTAAAAAACTTGGTGTTAACCTCTTGCACCTGATGCCCGTATTCGAAAGCCCCGAAGGAGAAAGTGATGGTGGTTACGCTGTTAGTGATTTTCGTAAAGTATCAATGCGTTTTGGCACCATAGAAGACCTCCAAAGCCTTCAGCAAAACATGCTTGATAAAGAGATGTACCTGATGATTGATATTGTATTGAACCATACTTCACAGCAACATGAATGGGCTTTAAAGGCAAGAAATGGCGATGCTTATTACCAGGATTTTTTTTACATGTATGATGATCATAGAATTCCATGGCAATTCGAGCAAAGCATGCCCGATATTTTTCCGCAGGCTGCACCAGGTAGTTTTACGTATGTACCGGAATGCCGTAAATGGGTAATGACGGTTTTCCATAATTACCAATGGGATCTTAATTATACCAACCCCGATGTGCTGCTGGCCATGCTGGATAATATTTTTTATTATGCCAATCTCGGTGTAGATGTTTTACGGATTGATGCCCCTGCATTTATCTGGAAACAACTAGGCACCACCTGCCAAAATCTTCCACAGGCACATACTTTATTGCGGCTGATAAAACAATGTGTAAGTACGGCTGCAGCAGGCATGGCTATACTGGGCGAAGCAATTGTAGCACCAAAATACATTATGGAATATTTTGGCACAGGTATGTATGCAGCACATGAATGTGACTTCGCATACAATGCCACGCATATGGCCGTGCAATGGGATGCATTGGCAAGTGGCGACACAAGAATAATGCTGGCTGCACAACATGAAATCCTGAAAAAACCATACGGCACTTCGTGGATCACTTACACAAGATGCCATGATGATATTGGTTTGGGTTATGATGACTATATGATAAGGCTGGCAGGCGTTGAACCGTATAATCACCGCAGTTTTATTAAAGATTATTATTCGGGAAAATATCCCGATTCACCAGCCACCGGTGCTTTATTTTCTTTCAATCCAAAAACAAACGATGCCCGCATAAGTGGTTCACTCGCATCTTTATGTGGCCTCGAAAAAGCTATTAAAGAAAAAGATGACAACGGTATAAAATTAGCGCTTGCAAGAATTATCATGATGCAGGCACATAGCTTCTTTCTTGGAGGTTTACCCATGTTGTTTTATGGTGATGAAGCTGCATATATCAACGATTATTCTTACCTCGAAGATGCCGGGAAAAGTTATGATAACCGCTGGATGCATCGCCCTATAATTGATTGGGAAAAGAATAAAAATATTGATGTAGCCGGCACAATGGAAAACGCTGTTTTTTCTGCCACACAAAAATTATTAACACTCAGAAGCCAACTACCAATGGTGGCTGATTACAGCAATATACAATGGCTAACACCACATAACATTCATATAGCAGCCTACGTGCGCAGCGTGGAAGATAAAAGACTCTATTGTGTATTTAATTTCAGCGGACAAACTGCTTACCTAACATGGTATGCGTTTAAAGAATCAGGGCATGGTGCTACAAAATTATTCGATCATTGGAGCAAACTGGAAATAACCATTGGCAATGATGATGAGTACCTTGTGATAG
>JBKJNG010000115.1:0-4491 GCA_046596065.1 Phnomibacter sp.
ATACATTTGCACAGGTTTGTAAATCACTATTCGTAAAAACATAGTCATACATGAAATTTCCATTTTTTGCCACCACGACTCTTATCTCCATTTTTTGCGCCATGCTGTTGTTGAAAAGCTTCGATTATGGTAAAGCATGGGCTACCGCGTTGGCCGCCATTTCTCTGTTGTTGTTTTTTATACTTTCTATCCTGGCATTGCAATACCAAATGCGCCAGCACGATGACAACCAGAACAGTGGTCACTAATTTGTTCCTGGCATTTTTTTTCTCCGGGTTTTTAATATAACAAATCAAGTATTCGAATTGAGTCATTCCGATTCTTTTATAGCCAAAAGCACCATCAAAGCCGGCGACATGGATCACCGGCGCAAAATCAATTTTAATATTGGAAAGTATAATGCTGTTGTTCCGATAGGAAAGCAACAATTTGCCAACCTCGAAAAAGCAAGGGAACAGGCAAAGAACCTGAAATGGGGCGCTATTGAGCAGCTTGATAAAACATTAGAAGCTTTCGAAAAGAACTTTTCGAAAAAAGGCGGCAAAGTGTTGTGGGCAGAAACGGCAGAAGATGCTTTAGAAGAGATATTACGCATTAGCAAAGCCGCAGGTTGCAAAACTGTGGTTAAGAGCAAAAGCATGGTTACGGAAGAAATTCACCTGAACGCTTTTCTTGAAAAAAACGGCGTTGAAAGTATTGAAACAGACCTGGGAGAATATATACAACAACTGGATGGCGAAGCGCCTTACCATATTGTAACCCCGGCAATGCATAAAAGCAAGGAAGACGTTGCAAAGCTTTTTGCAAGCAAACTTGGTACAGAACCTAACCTGAATCCAGAACAGCTTACACAGGTTGCACGCCACAGACTGAGGCAAAAGTATACCGCAGCAGAAATTGGCATTACGGGCGCCAATTTTATAATTGCCGACACAGGTAGCATCGCCATCACAGAAAATGAAGGCAATGGCCGTCTTAGCTGCGGCTTCCCTAAAATTCATATCGCTATAGTTGGCATCGAAAAAGTTTTATCATCTATTACAGATCTTGGCCTTTTTTGGCCGTTGCTGGCAACTTATGGTACCGGTCAAAGTATTACCGTTTACAACAGCATTTTAAGTGGCCCCCGTCAAACAAATGAAGCCGATGGCCCTGAAGAAATGTATGTGATACTGCTTGACAATGGCCGTACTCAGTTGCTTGCAAATGCGCATAGCCGCGAAGCGTTGTATTGCATTCGTTGCGGCAGTTGCCTGAATGCCTGCCCGGTTTATAAAAACATTGGCGGTCATAGTTACGAAACAACTTATAGTGGCCCAATTGGCAAAGTGATTACACCCTGGCTGAAGGGCATGCACGATTATAAGCATTTAAGTTATGCTTCTTCCCTATGCGGAAATTGTACACAGGTTTGCCCGGTACGAATCAATTTGCACGAGCTGTTGCTCGACAACAGGCACGAGGCCGTAATTTCAGGCGAAAGCAGCCTGGCGGAAAGGCTTGCCTGGAAAATTTGGAAAACCGCCAGTATGCACCGCGGCATTATGAATACCGGCAGAGGATCTTTAAAAAATAAGGTGGTCAATAAATTATTTAAGCAATGGGCTATTAGCCATAATGCCCTCGACTTTGCACCCACCACTTTTAACGAACAATGGAAAGCAAGGCACCCAAAAACAAGTTAACCGCTCCTATTTTACCTCATCAATCTGCATTTGTTACGTTCCCTTAATTATATAATTTTTTGGTAAGACACAATGCAAACAAAGTTTATGGCGTTCTTTTTGCAAACGTGATTAGCAATTATGAAGAAGAATGTTTGGCTGCTTAATTTCCTGTTTATCCTTCCTTCTTTTGTTTCAGCATTTGATGCTTATAACCCAGGTGCAACCCCACAATATTATCTTGTAATTGACAAAAGCGATAATACCATTACACTTTACGACAATGTAGATTGGGTGTTACAATGGCCCTGCACATTTGGGAGCAACGATATGGGTGATAAAATGGTGCAGGGCGATCGCAAAACACCCGATGGCAGTTTCCATATCCTTACAAAAACCACGCATGCAAAGTGGCATAAAATGATGAAGCTGGACTACCCTACCGAAGCCGATCGCCAAAAATTTAATGAACGCAAAGCCAAAGGCATTATACCAGCCAATGCAAAAATTGGTGGTGATATTGCTATTCACGGCACCTGGCCCAGGGAAGAGTTTGCAGTTGAATATCTTCAAAACTGGACTTTAGGTTGTATTAGCATGCGCAACGATCATCTTGATGAGCTGTATAATATGATTTCAATTGGCACGCAGGTTATTATAAGAAAATAAGGGATAAAGGTTACAGTTGGAAAAGTTGATACAGAGAATACACTACCCATATCAAGCAACTTTTCGGTTTTCTGAGTCAACATATTCTTTCTTAATTTAAAAAGAGACCTCCCGTACGGAAAGTCTCTTTTTAAATTATTTACTTTATTTACTTTTTTATTGCTTCGGCTTTGTAGTTGCTGGCTTAGCAGCTGGTTTATTAGCCGGTTCCTGTGCTGGTGCATTTGGATCAGGTGGTAATTTCAAACCCAGTTTCTTAGCAACTAATGGAATCAGGTTATCGGCCGGTGGAGCTATCCAAAGGCTTTCCCTTTTAAATACGTACCCATATTTTCCATCTTCTACTACCTGTTGAAAAGCTGCCAATGCTTTGTTTAAAAAAGGTGCCATTAATTCCTGTTGCTTTGCCTGGCTAACCTGCTGCGAATATTGCTGCCAGTTTTGTAGCACATAGAATTTCTGGATCATTTCATTTTTCTTTTCCTGGTACAAACGGGCCGGCATTTTAGCACTGTCTGCTTTTAAAGTACTGTCATTTCTCTGAAATTCGCCCAGGCGAAAATCATATTCCATGCCAAGAGAATCTTTTTCAAACTCAGCAAGTAATGTATCAACTTTAGATACACCCGGCATCAGGCTTACTACATATTCCAAATCGAAATATCCCATTTTACTTTGAGCAGTAGCCTTATCTGAGCCAGCCAGCATTAGACCTGCAACGGCTGCAAGAGCCACTAATAACTTTTTCATGCGCTTTTAAATCTGTGTTTTTTTTGTTTTTATTGGTTGAAAATCAATTTGCTTTTACGCCTAATTCCTTTAATACATCTTCGCTTTTGTCCAGTTTTGGGTCGGCAAATATAACAGTAATGCCTTCACTCTTATCCAAAATAAAATCGTATGTACGGGCTACAGCCAGCTTCTGAACGGCGGTGTAAACCTTGTCCTGTATTGGCTTTACAAGCTTCTGCCTTTCTTTAAACAAATCGCCTTCGTAGCCAAAACGCTTCTTCTGCAGGTCGCGAACTTCTTTCTCTTTATTAAATAATTCGTCTTCCCTTTTCTTTTTTAACTCGTCGGTTAGCATTACCTGCTCGGCTTCAAAATCCCTGTACATTTTGTTCAGTTGGTCCTGCTTGCCATCAATTTCCTTTTGCCACATATTAGCAGTAGCATCCAGTGTTTTTTGCGCCTCTTTGTATTCGGGCATTTTATCAAGTATGTACCGTGTATCAATTATGGCATAACGCTGGGCAACAGCGGCCAATGCAAAACCGGTCACAAGGCAAAAACTCAAAAATATTTTTTTCATAATGTGCGTTTAAGAATGATGAAAGTAAGGACAGTTTAAACAGTATTTGTTAAATGCCAACACCAATTATTTATTCGTAATCATCATCCCGGCATTTTCTATTCAGGTTCAAAACCAAGCATAAACGTAAACTTGCTTGCATTTTTAAGGCCATTGCCAGGTTGCAACCTGTCAAGGCCAATTCCATAATCAAAGCCAAGCAAACCAAACATTGGCAAAAAGAAACGCATACCTAAGCCAACGCTTCTGCGCAACTGGAATGGATTATATTGTTTTATATCGTACCAGCCATTTGCAGCTTCAAAAAACGCAAGTGCAAATATGGTACTGCTTGGATTGGTACTAAGCGGGTAACGCATTTCTGCCGTGTATTTATTAAAAATGGTGAAATACCTGCTGGCGCCCGACTGGTCAGGATTAATTTTTGGATTGCTGGTTTGGTAAACCGGGTAACCGCGATGCGCAATTATATCGTAACCCAACAAGGCGTATTGGTTACTTAAACCTGCATCACCCAATTGGAACCGGCCAAAGGGAGAAACTTCCAAGTTTTTATTTAATTTGCCTATGAAGCCATATTTGGCTGCAAGTTTCATTACAAACTGGCGGTTTCTTTCAGCGCCATGCGGCCTTCCGATAGGAACATACCACTCTCCATTGAAACGCCATTTGTTGTATTCAACCAATTTATAACGCTCCTCAGGCGTATTGTAAGTTTTTTCCGAACCTATAAGTGACCATGGCGGTGTTACCTGTACACTTGCTAAAAAGCTTGAACCGCTCTTAGGAAAAATAGGCTGATCGATAGAAGAACGCTGGAGCGCTATTTTAAAGCTTAAGTCGTTC
>JBKJNG010000190.1:0-2894 GCA_046596065.1 Phnomibacter sp.
CGATTTGTCAAAACCGATAGCCATTGGTGCCGACCATGCAGGCTTTGAGTACAAACAGGCTATTGGCGAATGGTTAGCCGGTTTAGGTTATACTATAAAAGATTTCGGTACCAATTCCAACGAATCTGTTGATTATCCTGATTTTGCCCATCCAACTGCTCTATTTGTCGAATCCGGTGAAGCAGCATTTGGCATCCTGATCTGTGGTAGTGCCAATGGGGTAGCCATTACTGCCAATAAACACCAGGGGATTAGGGCAGGATTATGCTGGGATAACGAAGTAGCAAAACTCATCCGCATGCACAACGATGCAAATGTGATCTGTATACCTGCAAGGTTTATAGCCCTGGCTTATGCAAAACAGTTGGTAGAAACTTTTATGATGACAGAGTTTGAAGGTGGGCGCCATGCAAATCGGGCAGCAAAAATTGCCTGTTGATCAATCGTTTAGAAAGTAGTTGAAAATTAATAGCAGCCAATAGCCAGAATTTTGATTCGTTCGCCCTACATTTGCAGCCCTTTCACAAACAACAGGCAAGGTGGCTTGCTGGTGAATAAAGAAAATCGCCGGTTTTTGCCGGTTAATTGAATAGAATAAAAGGTTCGTAAAAATTAGCAATCATGAAACGCACATTTCAACCACATAACCGTCGTCGTAAATCAGTACATGGTTTTCGTAAGCGTATGCAAACCGCCAATGGTCGCAAAGTATTAGCCAGCCGCCGTGCAAAAGGCCGCCATAAGCTTACTGTTAGCGATGAGGTTAAGTTTAAAAGAGCTTAATATTAAATAACCCGCCGTAACTGCGGGTAAACTTATAGATATTATACAACAAGCCCCGCCTTTGCTGGGGCTTTTTTCTATTTAGGCAACACTGCCCATTTACTACTTAACCAATTGCTAAGTGGTGCTATTTTTAACCAGGATGCAAGCCCTTTCAACAAAAAATACTTATCCAAAAGCTGAAAAACTGAAAAGCCGAAAGCAAATACAGCATTTGTTTACCGGGAGAAAGTCATTTTTTTTGCATCCTTTTAAGGTGTTGTGGGAGTTTAGAGGAGATACTGGTAGTAAAATGACTGCACAACCAAAAGTAGCGCCGGTTGCTACAGCCAGTTCTATACCGGGAAAAAAGCTAGCTGTTGCCGTTCAGTCTGGTGTTACAGTTTCCAAGCGGAATTTTAAAAAGGCAGTAGACCGAAACCAGGTAAAGCGGCTGATCCGCGAAGCATACCGGCTAAATAAGCAGGATTTAATTTCAATCACTAAGGGCAGGCAAAGATCTCTGGCCTTATTTTTCGTTTTCATTGACAAATCAGTTCCGACCTTTGAACTTGTGGAAGAAAAGATGAAAAGCTGTTTGAAGAAATTGCAGACAATAGTGGAGGATAGCCAATGAAAAGTTGTTGTAAGGATGCCATGCCTGATCCACCGACTTCCGGATCTTTAAAAACCGGAATCACCGTAAAAAACATATTGAGTTTTCCCTTCATAGCCATCATCAAAATTTATCAATGGGTTATTAGCCCATGGCTTGGCCCAAAATGCCGGTATACACCAACCTGCAGCCATTATGCGTTGGAAGCTTTTAAAAAATACGGCCCTTTAAAAGGCTTTTGGTTAGCACTTAAACGAATTGCACGATGTCATCCCTGGGGTGGTCATGGTTACGATCCAGTTCCCTGAGTATTCAAATTCAAAGACATATTTATCATGTGATGATTGCACAATGTTCTGTATGTTGCCATCACATTCATGGCGCAATCCCTATTTCATAATTTATTACCGCAGGTTCAGGCCGGGTCTTTCAAGGCATTGGCACGTTGCATTTCGCTTGTAGAAAACCAGGTGGAAGGTTATGAAGCTTTCATGCGGGAGTTGCCTGCCTCAACTGTTCAGATAATTGGGTTAACTGGCCCGCCAGGCGCAGGTAAAAGCACTTTAGCAGATGGATTAGTCGAAGAATTGATAGCTGCAGGAATGAAAGTTGGGATTATTTGTGTGGATCCCTCCTCTCCATTTAACCTAGGCGCTTTACTTGGCGACAGGATAAGAATGAGTACATGGTATAATCATCCCAGTGTATTCATTCGTTCCCTTGCCACCCGGGGCGCCGTTGGCGGTCTTCATCCCAATATCATAGAAATCACAGATATTATGAAAGTAGCCGGCTTTGATTTTGTGATAGTTGAAACAGTAGGAGTGGGACAAAGCGAAATTGAAATTGCCGGTCTTGCAGATACAACTGTTGTGATATTGGTACCCGAAGCCGGGGACGAAATACAAACCATGAAGGCAGGATTAATGGAAATTGCGGATGTGTTTATTGTGAATAAGGCCGACCGGCCTGATGCGGATGATTTTATGCGTAACCTGCGAATGATGCTGGTGCCGGGCATGCGAAACGAGCAGCACGTGGTTCCTGTACTGAAAACAATCGCTTCTCAAAAAGTTGGTATAAAGGAACTGGCCGACACTATAAAGATTTCACTTCAAACAGTTATCTCATCCGATAAAAAATATTTGCTGCTGGCTGAAAGAGCTTTCTACCTAATTCAAAAAAAACGAATGAAAGGCGTAAGTAAGGCTGCGATTAAAGAGGAGATTATCCATTTGAGCGACGGCAAGACTTTTAATATGTACCAGTATGTTGAAAGCTTTCCAGCTTGGAAGGTGGTTATTTGAAGTTATTTACGAAGTTTTTTTGAGATAGGTAGCCATAAAATTATCAACCGCCATTTCCAACAAGTTGTTCGTGCTGTTTAATGGAAAATGAAATTCAAAACTACCAGCCTCTTTAAGCGCCGTGACTAAATTAAAATGGGCTTGTTTATACACTAACGCCATCTTTTTTTCAGCCAGCCTTTTGCCAAGGTATTCCTGTTCTGTTTGAC
>JBKJNG010000542.1:0-3848 GCA_046596065.1 Phnomibacter sp.
AAATTTAGCGTATGTGAAACCTAAAAGCCTTAATAAAATGTCATAAAAACAGGAGGATAAACCAGAGAATTATATGGTATTAAGGTTTACGCAAATTAGAGATGAGAATGAGCATACTGATCTCTCCATACTACAGGAAAATATTCCGGATGAAGAATCAAGAAATCATTCAATACACAATTGGCATTTGGTATTGGGAAATATGAACAGTTTACTGGAGAAAGGTTAGGCGTTCTTTTGCAGCTGCAAGTTTTCGCACAATTTTTTTTGTATGTTGTTATACCGCTTTCGACGTTATTTTACAGCATGAATAATTCCATGCGATTAATTCCTATCAGGCAGGAAGAAACAGAAAATACAGCACTTATTAATAATGCTTTGTGCAGGGATACGGTGTTTATGACAATGGATTTTTACAAGCGGGCAGGATATAAGGAGCCATGGATTGGGTATATTGTTCAGAAAGGTGAGGAATTCGTGGGTGCTGGCGGTTTTAAAGGAGTGCCAATAAATGGGTTTGTTGAAATTGCATATGGCACATTTGAAAATTACACGCAAAAAGGAGTGGGAACCACCATTTGCAATTTGCTTGTGCGCCTGGCTACGGAAGCCGATTCTTCACTAATAATAACTGCCCGAACAATGCCAGGCAGTATAGCCTCTGAAAAAATATTACTTAAAAATGCATTCCATTTAATGGGTATCGTCAATGATCCCGAAGATGGAAATGTGAATGAATGGATATATAATAAGGTTGATGATTAGTATCCGAATAAAATCATTTTTTAAACAGGTAAACCATCGAAAGACCGGCTCCATAGGGCACGTGATAGGGAGCTATCATAGCCGGTGCAGCTTTGTCTTTAAATAGCCATCTATATATCAGGCTCTAAACCTGTCAGATCATTTTTAATTTCTCTTTTAAAAGATTGAAGTCAAGAGGTTTTGTTAAGAAATCGTTGGCGCCAAGCTGCATTGCTTGTTTGTGATTTTCCTCGTCGCCATAAGCAGTAATCATCATTACAATGGGTGGTGGTTTTTCATACGACTTCCTGATTTTTTCCAGTAGCTGAAGGCCACTCATTCCAGGCATATTTATGTCCGATAAAATAAGGATGGCTTCATGAAAATTTTCACCTAAAATAGTGAGTGCTTCTTCACCGGAAGTTGCGAATAAAAAATTAAAATCACCTTGTTTAATTTCTTTTCTAAAGCGTTGTTGAAAAAGCATTTTTATATCTGATTCATCATCTACAACAAGTACTTTCATTTGCTATGTAATTTGTGGAGTGGATTAAATTTATTAAGTGTTGATCAGTGGTATTAATGATTTGATTATTCCATTGGTATTTCAATATTAAAAGCGGCGTATTCGCCTTCTTTGGTATTGGCTGTTAGCTTTCCCTGGTGTCCTTTGGTTATTATTTCATAGCTCATAGACAGGCCCAGCCCGGTTCCTTTTCCTGCTGGTTTTGTGGTATAAAATGGCTGGTATATTTTATCAAGAACAGCTGGTGGAATGCCATTGCCATTATCCCAAATAGTTATTAAAACCGAATCTATTTGTTTCAAAGTTGTTACAGTTACCAATGGTTCAAAATCGTCCCCAAATTGTTGTTTCTTTTCTGCCACCGCATAAAAAGAATTATTGAAAAGATTTAGCAGTACCCGTCCAATATCCTGTGGTACTACATTTACTTTTTCAAGCGATTCATCAAAGTTTGTTTTGAACGATGCATTAAAGCTTTTGTCTTTGGCTCTTAAGCCATGATAACTTAAGCGCATACATTCATCGGCCAGTGCGTTTATGTCGGTTGGTTCTTTAATGCCGCTACTTTTACGACTATGCTGCAGCATGCCTTTTACAATAGAATCGGCACGTTTACCATGGTGGGCAATTTTTTCGTTGTTTGTCTTTATATCATTTGCCAATGCAATAACTTCATCGGTATTGCCTAATTGTAACTCGGTTTTCATGTCTTCTATAATATCCGAATTTACCTCGGCAAAATTGTTTACAAAGTTTAAAGGATTTTGTATTTCATGCGCTATGCCTGCAGTAAGTTCTCCAAGGCTTGCCATTTTTTCCGACTGAATTAATTGCGATTGGGTGGCTTTGAGATCGAGGATGGTTTTTTCCAGTTCTTCTTTTTGCAAAGTCAATTCTGAGGTTCTTTCTGAAACCTGTATTTCGAGTTGTGCTTTTAAAGCTGCTGTTATCTCTAATTCCTTTTCTCTTTCAGCAGCTTTTAAGCGTTCTTTCTCTAAGCTTTTCTTTTGCTTATTGCTGATGATTAGCATGGAAATCAGCCATATTACCGCAAAAAGGCTGGCGGTCTTAAAGTAGTTATGCAGGTTATCATAAAGACTATTGCTGATCAATTTTACAAAGTCCTCAGCAAAGTTGACGGCGACCAGCGGCAGGATTATATAAATTTTAGATTTAAATGATTCGAATTCACTTTTTTTGAAAATGAGGTAAATAAGTGCAAGCGTTAAAATATGGGAAATCCAAACGGTTACTTTACGAAGGCCGGGGTTTGTCATTTCTACAAAAAGCATGACTATAGAAAATACCAAACCTGCCAAAAATAGGTTTTGCCATTGTGGAAGTTCGTTGTTTTTTTTCAGAAAATTTCGCAGGTAGCTAAATAGTACCGCGAGAAGGATAAATTCGATTTGCATGTTTTCCCGATTGAAAGCCTTGTGTTTAGACCGGTAAAGTAATTACAAATCGGGTAAATTTATGCTCCTCAGTTTCTGCCTTCAATGCTCTTCCATGCGCCATCCCCAATAACATTGCTAAAACTAACCCGAATCCGGTTCCTTCGCCTGTTGGTTTGCAGTAAAAAATGGTTGAAAAAGAACAGGCTTTTGTAAACACGGGGCCAAAGTCAATCAAAATTCATAGATATGTGGCTATGTGAACTGCCCGGGAAAAAATGGTTGGGCAATTTCCGGTAATTACGATAGCCAAAGTTTATGATGGGGCAGAAGTTTACCTGGCTGCCGTATTCATTAAGCTGGCAGTTATTTGTATGGAATTAAATTATAGCATTTAAAAGTACGTTTTCATGCATTGTTATATTCATTGCAGGGAAGTTTAATAAAGCTGTTTTTAATGGCGGCATTTGTGTTTAGTGTGTCTTTAATATTGGAATTTCGGGTATGGCAAAAGGGGCAGGCATTTACATAACCTTTTGAATCGATGTAAAGGCTTCTGCTACCGCCAGCTAAACACCCGGCTCTGCGTTGGTAATAACCATGGTAAATCAGCACAGGGTACTCTTTATATTGCGGTGAAAAGTTCAATTCGAGAAAGAATTTATCCAACAGCTTAAAATGATCGTCGGTTAAAAAAACATCCTGGCCATTATAATGACCTACCGCTTTTGGTTCTAAAATCTGAACAAATGCCACGCCCAGGCTTTTTGCCAGTTCTGCATACTTCATCAAATTCTCCGTGCTAATGAAATTTTTGGTGGCACAAAGGGAGATCGTTATTAACAGGTTCTGTTCTTGTGCATGATGAATGGCACTTAACACACCTTCGTAAGCGTTATTAAAACCCCTGAATGCATTGTGCATTTCACCATCATAATGATCGAGGCTAATAACAACACCTGTAAGCCCGGCCTGCTTTAAGGCTTTTGCATTTTCAGCGGTAAAATTGTAGCCTGATGTTAACACATAAAAATCAGATTGATCACCTACGCTTTTTATTACCTGCACCAGGTCTTTTACCCTTACCATTGGCTCACCACCACTAAAATGAAATTGGGAAATACCCTCTTGTTGAAATTTTGCAACAACCGCCTGAAGCTCCGTTAATGTAAAGGCTTCCTTTG
>JBKJNG010000579.1:0-3000 GCA_046596065.1 Phnomibacter sp.
CTTGCTGCAAGCATGATATCAGAATAATTAATTTCAACAGATTTTCGATACTAAGTGCCCTGTTAATAGCAGGGCATTTTTAATTAAGTATGAATAATATTTTAATGATGATTGAAACCTCCTTAACAACGGACCTCGTAGCCCCCATTCCGCATGCACCAAAAAAGCCAACCACATTAGAGATTCACGGAGATATTCGAACAGACGATTATTACTGGTTAAATGATTATTGGCTAAAGGGGCCAGACAGTGATAGAGTGGTGGAATATTTGACTGCAGAGAATGAGTATTTCTATGCCAATATGAAACCTGCTGAGGAATTACAGCAAAAATTATACAACGAGATTCTGGGTCGCGTAAAACAAACCGATGAATCAGTGCCTTATTTTAAAAACGGCTACTGGTACATTACTAAAACGGAAGAGGGAAAAGAATACCCATCTTACGTTCGAAAAAAAGCTACACTTGATGCACCCGAAGAATTATTACTGGATGTAAATAAATTGGCAGAAGGAAAAGCTTACTGCGCTGTTGGAGGACTCTCCGTTAGTCCTGATAATAAGATACTTGCATTTAGTGTGGATTATATAAGCCGCCGCATATATACAGTCTATTTTAAGAACATTGAAACGGGCGAATTGCTTAACGACATTATCCCGTTTGTAGAAGGAACTATTACTTGGGCAAATGATAATAATACTGTTTTCTATACGGTTAAAAACGAAACTACTTTACGTGGTGAACGGATCTGCAGACATCAGCTTGGTGACAATGTTACTAACGATAAAGAGCTGTTTTTTGAAGAGGATGAAACATTTGATGTTGGCGTAACAAAAACGAAATCGCAACAGTTTATATTGATACAAAGCAGCAGCACGCTAAGTAGTGAAGTACGCTATTTGGATGCGAATGATCCACTGGGGGAATTTAAAATTTTTGCGTTTCGCGAAAAGGAAATGTTGTACGATGTAGATCATCATGAAAATAAATTTTACATCAATACCAATTGGGATGCACTCAATTTTCGTTTGATGGAATGCCCGTTAAATGCAACTTCAAAAGATAATTGGAAGGAGGTAATTCCGGTACGTGCTGATGTTTTATTGGAAGCCATTGAAGTGTTTAAAAATTACCTCGTTCTCAGCGAAAGAACAAAGGAGCAAACACAATTGCGCATAATTGATCAAGCTTCTAAAAAAGAACATTATTTGAACTTTGGTGAACCTGCGTATGTAGCTGCCGTTGCTTATAATCCTGAATTTGATACAGGCGTTTTACGCTTTAGTTATCAAAGTATGACAACGCCGCCATCAATGTTTGATTATAACATGCAAACGGAAGCAAAGCAACTAATGAAACAACAGGAAATTATAGGCGGTTATAATCGTGCTGATTATGTTACAGAAAGGCTATGGGCTACCTCAAAAGATGGCACCAATATTCCGCTAAGTATTGTATACAAAAATGGCTTTAAGAAAGATGGACAGCAGCCTTTGTTATTATACGCTTATGGAAGTTATGGCATCAGTATTGATCCCTCTTTTAGCATTGCAAGATTGAGTTTGCTAAACCGTGGTTTTGTATTTGCCGTTGCGCATATTCGTGGTGGCCAGGAAATGGGAAGGCAGTGGTACGAAGATGGAAAGATGTTTAAAAAGACCAACACGTTTAATGACTTCATTGATTGTGCCGATTTTTTAATTGCAAATAATTATACCAGCACTCAACACTTGTATGCTAACGGTGGTAGTGCCGGCGGATTGCTGATGGGTGCTGTTGTAAACCTGCGTCCTGAGTTGTGGCACGGTATCATTTCCGTGGTTCCTTTTGTTGATGTTGTTACCACTATGCTCGATGAAACCATACCGCTTACAACCGGCGAATTTGATGAATGGGGCAATCCCAAAAACAAGGATAGTTATGTGTATATGAAAAGCTATAGTCCTTATGATAATCTTGAAAAGAAAGCCTATCCGAATATGCTGGTAACAACCGGTTTGCACGATAGCCAGGTGCAATATTTTGAGCCCGCAAAATATGTTGCTAAACTTCGTGAATTAAAAACTGACAATAATTTACTGCTGATGTTTTGCAACATGACGGTTGGTCATGGTGGTGCAAGCGGACGTTTTCAAAGAATAAAGGAAACAGCGAGAGACTATGCGTTTTTAATGATGATGGAAGGGATAAAAGAATAAAATTGTTGCGGTTCGAAAACGTTTTTTACTTTAAGGTCGCAGGCATTTTAAAGTTAAGTAACGGCCAGGCACATGCCGGAAACAATCGTCAGGGCAAGAGTAGAGCACCAGTCGGCAATCAATATTTTTGTAATGTTCGTTCCCATTGTTTATGCAAAAAATGTATCCTGCTTCCAATTCATAGGATTGTTGGATATATAATTTTGAATGTTTTCAAATGATTGAGCATCGCGGATAATATGGTCGTGAAAACGGGATTGCCATGCAAAGACTGTATGAATCTTACGCATTTCAAACGAACAACGTCCTTTATACCACCTGATTATTCGTGAAATATTTTCATGGAACATTGGATTTTTCTGACCTGCAAAACCACCATTTATTTTCTGGGATGGCATTTCCCTTTGGGGTGGTAGAGACGCGATTAATCGCGTCTCTACGGGTACGTTTGCGTTTTTATCAATTATCAATATTCCATGAACATGATTTGGCATTATCACAAAACTACCTAATTCCACAAATGGAAAATGTCGGGGAATTTCCAACCAATATTGATTTGCCAATTGCCCTAATTCATTCAATTGCATTTCATCGTTGATGATGTTTCCAAAATAATGTTCCCTGTTTTTGGTACAAATGGTAATAAAATAAGCGCCATTGGTACCGTAATCCCAATGTTGTAATCGGGCCGATGGTATGCGATATTTATTTCTGAATTTATCCATTTTCTATTTTGATGGCGTTGTTTAATGGCAACCTTATGCTCACCCAATCCCCGCCAAACTTCCGCCTGTTGCAAATA
>JBKJNG010000456.1:0-9967 GCA_046596065.1 Phnomibacter sp.
TTTCGCGGCGATAAATAAAATATTCTTGTTATCGTATTTTTCAGAAGCTGTTAATTCATTGGGTATATCGCTTTTGTTCGCAACGAGCAGGAATTGCCGGCTTTCATTTTGCAATAATTCAACCGCTAATTTTAATGCTTCATTTGTTTCTGTATTTATATCAAACAAATAGATAACAACGTCTGCGATACGCATTTTTTCACGGCTTTTTTCAACGCCCAAATTTTCAATGATATCTGTGCTGTCTCGTATACCGGCTGTATCAATTAAACGAAATAAAATGCCATGGATATTCAGTATTTCCTCAACCGTATCTCTTGTAGTACCTGCTATATCGCTAACAATGGCACGGTTCTCATTAAGCAATGTATTCAGCAAAGTACTTTTACCGGCATTGGGTTTTCCTATTATGGCAACCTGTACGCCATTTTTAATAACATTACCAAGGCTGAAGGACTGCAGCAAACCATTTATTGTTTGCTTCATTGTACTTAATAAAGCATAGAAAGCCGTACGGTCAGCAAATTCTACATCTTCTGTCGCAAAATCAAGTTCCAATTCTATTAACGCACTGAATTTAATTAGCTCATCCCGCAGATGCTGCAACAGCGTACTAAAACCACCACGCATCTGGCTAAGCGCCGTTTGATGAGACGCCGCGGTATTACTGGCAATCACATCTGCAACGGCTTCCGCCTGTGCCAAATCGAGTTTGCCCGATAAAAAAGCCCGCTGTGTAAACTCACCCGGTTTAGCAACCCTTGCACCAAGTTGAATACACGCGTCTATTACCTGCTGCTGAATATATGGTGAACCGTGGCAGCTTATTTCCACCACATCTTCTCCTGTGTAGCTTTTGGGTGTTTTAAACAGGCTAACTACCACTTCATCCAACCGTTGTTTATTATGTTCCAGCCAACCTACGTGAAGCGTGTGAGATTTCGCCAATTGCAGATTCTTCGAAATAAAAAGATCGTTTACAATTTTTATGGCTTCAGGTCCGCTTAAGCGAATAATACCAAGTGCCCCGATGCCGAGAGGTGTTGCCAGACCCTCTATGGTATCATTCCAACTATATAATTGCATAAGTACTTTTCAATTCTGATGGCGGTAAAGTTGACGGTAAAAATCAAGAACAGGTACACGTGATTTTTTTATCTAACACAAAGTATTCTGGATTATTGAAACCGGAAAGTTATGGTTGCACATGTATGTATTTTACCCTGCGGCCATTTTGCTCTGCTGGCCGCCATGCGGGGCTTTTACGGAGGATACGCAAGGCTTGCTCTGCAAGACCGCCGGCAGGGTTATTAAGTGTCTTTACCTCGCTTAAATTGCCTTCTTTGTCAACAATAAACTGGGCCCTAACTGTTCCCTGCACTTCTATATCAACCTGAACCAAATTTACAACCGGCCCTTTTGGCGCTTTCATTGTTAAAAAGAAAATAGGAATACAAAGCCAAGCACGATATTCAAGGAGATCGCCATTCTTTTGCTGTAATTACGTTGAATCTGATAGGCTCCGTAAGCTTTGTTCCGCCCGTCAAAAACTATATCAAGTATGTGTGCTGAGGCGATGTTTGTTGCTTTCATCGTGACAAATATGTTTTCTGAGAGCATACAGCCTGACTATTCCATACAAAAAACAGGATTAATTATATATTTTAATATGCCTATTTAATTGATTTACAATAAAAAAGCCTTCCGAAACCGGAAGGCTTTTTTATAATTTAACCAGATTATCTTATTCCAATTTGAAAGTAACGCTTTGAATATGGCGATAAATTACTTTACGTCCATTTTGTTCAGCAGGTTTCCATTTAGGACCTTTTTTAATGATACGAACGGCTTCTTCAGACAATCCTTCACCGGGATCGTTGAGTGCTTGTACTTCGCTTATGTTACCTTCTTTGTCCACAATAAATTGTACCCTTACAACACCCTGTATACCATTTTCCTGGGCAGCTTCCGGATATTGCAGGCTTCTTTCAAGATACCTTCGCCATGCGTCTTGACCACCTGGGAATTCAGCAGGGTTTTCAACTTTGGTGAAAATCTTATCATAATCTTCATTGTCAACTTTAGGAGCTACAACCTCACCAGTACCCTTTTCTACAGGCGGTGCAACAATACCTTCGTCTTTAGCACCCTCCTGGTTAATGGTGCCAATTTTGGCATCCTCAAGTTTATCTTGTTCAGGTGGTTTTTCATCCTCTTTTACTTCCTCGTCCTTTACAATTTTCGGAGGCGTGAATTTAGCAATCTCCACTTTTGGTTCCGGCAATTTCGGAGGAGGAGGAGGGGGAGGAGGTTCATTTTTCTTTTCTTCCTTCACATCTTCCAGGGTAACGTCCTTAATATCGACTACTGCTTTCCGATTCTTCTCAATGGTATCTGCAAGAATAACGCCCACGAATACAAGCAAAGCGACAGTAAGCATAATGCCAAGGGCAATAAGCATACGCCGGCTGTATGTTTTCCGCAGATCATAGGCGCCATACTCTTTATTGCGGCCGTCAAACACAATGTCAAGTATATCGGCGTTTAAAATTTTATTACTGTCCATAGCTGAAAATTTTGCATATTAATTTCTGACCCAAAAGAACTATATAAAAAGTTATTTCGCAGGAGCCGCAGGAGTAGCAGCAGGTGTACCACCAGTACCTTCCGTTGCTTTAATCAGGCTGACTTCAGCTTCAGAAATGTCTACCATGGCATACCGCTTTACACCATTAATAGTCATTTCATCCAGTGCGTCTACTACATCCCGCATTTGTGAATCGTCATTGGGTTTTATCACAATAACGAGGTCTTCTGCATTCGTACTTTTCTTCTTATCAAGAATAACCTGTCTTAATCCTCCAAAATTGGTTGATTTAAAGTTCGAACCATCTGGTGCAAGTATGCCTTCATAATAATACACCGTCCGTTCTTTACCGAGCATCAGGGTTAAGGCTCCTGACTCTTTGGCCTTATTTTGCTCTTCAGGCTTATCGGTATCCTTTGGTAGCGTCAACCTCATGGCTGTAGGCGTACTCATGGTGGTGGTAAATACAAAAAAAGTAATCAATAAAAAACCCAGGTCAACCATTGGTGTAAGGTCAACTTTCGTATTCTTTTTAACGGCTTTTTTGACACCCGGGCCTTTCTTATGGCTACCACCGCCTTCTCCAATATCTGCCATCGTGATTAATTTAAAAAATTATTAATAATAATACTCAACGGGCCATTATTCAGGCGCAACACCGGCACTTATTTTTTTAAGTTCTTTAGCATATTCACTACCCTCGGGTATACCCTCGGAATTAGTTACGATATTGAATTTAAGAAAATCATTCTTTTTAAACGCAGCAAGTACCTGCTTAAACGCCGGGTATTTAGTAGTGATATCACCTTTAATAAGCAGGTTCATTTTATCGCCACGGAACACGTTGTTCACTGCGGTCATCCAAAGTGTCAACTCATTATTGGTGCTGTCTACAGCAGGAATACCTGGCAATAATTCGCCTGTTAATTGCTCTTTGGGAAGATTTAAAAAAGAGGGCATTTGAGCAATGGGTGCTCCAAAAAAATCAACATTACCAGCTTTTTTTACATCTGCAGCAGATATAGGAACGCCCTTTAATTTAGCTACTTCTTCCAGTACAGCTTGTTTACGCTCAGCTTCACTCATTGTAAGAAAAACTTTTCCATCTTTATTAATGGTAACCATTACCTGGTCGTTCAGCTCCACTGCCTTTGAGGAAACTGAACTCGGCATCATTACCATGATAGCCTCTGGCGGTTTTGTTTTGGTTGCCATAATAAAGAAAGACAATAACAGGAACGCTACATCACAAAAGGCTGTCATATCCACCCATGTACTCTTTCTTGCTATTTTGGGCCTTGGCATACATTCAATTTAAAAGGTTCACAAATGAGATTACAATTCTCTCAAAATCCATACGGTGAAATAAAAAATATTATTTCACCGTATAGAAAATTATTTATACAACGATGCAAAACTTTGAGTTAATGTAAAGCCAGACTCGTCAATACCATGTGTAATGCTATCGATACGTGTTGTAAACACGTTGTAGAAGAACAAAGCGAAAGCTGACGTGCCTATACCCATTGCTGTATTGTAAAGGGCTTCTGAGATACCAACGGCTAGTTCACCCGCAGCAGCACTACCTCCACTTTGGTCACCTAATTTTGCAAAAGAGCGGATCATACCCATTACCGTACCCAACAATGCTACGAGTGTAGCGAGTGACGTAATGGTAGAAAGGAATACCAGGTTCTTTTCAAGCATTGGAAGTTCAAGCGCTGTAGCTTCTTCAACTTCTTCCCTAATAGAGAGTACTTTTTGGTCAGAGTCAAGCTCGCCATTTGAGATCATTTCTTTGTATTTGCGTAAGCCGGCTTTCATTACATTTCCTACACTGCCTTTTTGCTTGTCACATTCAATAATAGCTGCATCAACATTTTTGTTTGCGAGATGATACTGTACTTTACGAATGAAATCATCTGAGCTTCCTTTGCCGGTTGCTTTTGTAATCGTTAGGAAACGCTCAATTGAAAACGTCCAAACCATTAAGAAAAGGCCAATTAGGAGCGGTATAATGATACCACCTTCGTAAATACCGGCGAAAGCACCTTTTGGCCCTCTGTGTTTAGGCCAGAAACCACCTGCGGGATCAGGACTGGTAAAACTATCCGGATTACCCATCACAAAACGCCATAAAATGTAACCTGCTACAATACAGGCAATGGGCGCAATCCAGCTAATTGAGTTACTTCTTCTTTTTGGCTGAACGGAAGTGGTCGATTTTGCCACAGTCGCAGTCGGTTTGTTTTCTGCCATGACTCTTTTTTTTTAGTTGTAAACTTTTTTTATGAAATGTTGTAACCACAATAGTAAGAAAAAATATATTCGGATAAATTGTGGCAACAACAATTATTTGGAACTGCCAAAATAGAGAATTCCTTGTTAGTACAATGGTTATGCGGGATTTTTTTTCATTAATAAATTTTTAGGCTCTCCGCAATCGTTTAAGGTTGGCTGCAAATCATATAATAAATTATTAATACCCCTAATTGTAACCGTATTTACTCTTTTGCAAATGAATTTACAATTTTGCCTGTTTGTCCTTAACAGACCTGCAGCCAATTACCTCTCCTCACTAATTTTATAGTTTTTAAATTGCGATATGAGCATTTCACCCCTGCGGTTGTTGGCCCCCCTCTGTATTCTTATTTGCAGTCTTCCCGTTTATAGCCAGAAAAAAAACTTACCCCCCCCGATTGATTCTGCCAAAATGAAATTTGCCTTAAACGGTCCCCAGTCAATACCATTATCTAAATCGTCAGCTAAACCTTATAAGGAGGTAATTACCGACAAAGCGGTTAGCTCCCGGGGAATGTTTGTCGTACATAAGGTGGAAGAAAAATATTTTTTCGAGATCCCGGATAGCCTGTTAAGCCGGGATATACTTTCTGTTGCAAGAATTTCAAAGGGCGCGGTGGGTGTTCGCTCAGGATTCAGCGGTTATGCCGGCGATGAAATTGGAGAAAGCGTAGTACGATTCGAAAAAGGGCCAAATAATAAGCTCTTTATTAAAAATGTCATCTACCAGGAAACTGGCCGTGATTCGGTGGAAGGCATGTATTGGAATGTTATTAATTCGAATATGCAGCCAATTGCGGCTTCTTTTGATATAAAGGCTTTTTCTCCGGATTCAAACGGTGTTGTGATAGATGTAACGGATCTGATTAATGGCGATAATGAGATTTTATTTTTTGATGGTTCTATTAAAAGGCAATTAGGCATTGGTGGCCTGCAATCCGATAAATCATACATTAACCGGGTGATGGCCTTCCCGGAAAATATAGAAATGAATACGGTTAAAACCTTTGGCCGCTCAGGCGGAATGGGTCCCGGAAGTGGCACAGGTACCAGCCTATCGCAAAATGCAACGTTCGAATTAAATGCCTCGCTGGTGCTATTGCCAAAAACGCCAATGAAACCGAGATACTTTGATGACCGGATCGGATATATCACAACCGAATCAATCACGGATTTTGACCTGAATCCCCAGGGTGTTGAAAGGCTTCGGTTTATCCGGCGTTTCCGGCTGGAACCCAAACCCGAAGACATTGAAAAATACAAACATGGGGAAATGGTGGAACCTGCGAGACCCATCATTTATTATGTAGACCCAACCACGCCAAAAAAATGGATCCCATACCTGTTACAAGGCGTAAACGATTGGCAGGTTGCGTTTGAAAAAGCTGGTTTTAAGAACGCCATCATTGGAAAAATTGCGCCTACCAAAGAACAGGATAGTACCTGGAGTATTGATGATGCAAGGCATAATGCTATAATCTACAAACCATCTGATGTTGCCAATGCAAGTGGCCCGAGCGTTATTGATCCCAGAAGCGGCGAGATCCTGGAAGCTCATATCAACTGGTATCATAACATTATGACACTACTTCGCAACTGGTATTTTGTACAAACCGCAGCTGTGGACAGCCGTGCCCACAAGCTACAATTGGATGATGACCTGATGGGCCAGCTGATACGTTTTGCCAGCAGCCACGAGGTTGGCCATACACTTGGCCTGATGCATAATTTTGGATCTTCCTCCACCGTGCCAGTTGAAAAACTGAGAGATAAAAATTTCCTGGCTGCAAACGGACATACCCCTTCCATTATGGACTATGCCCGGTTTAATTATGTGGCCCAACCGGAAGATAACATTCCCGCCAATACATTATTACCTCGGATAGGTGATTATGATACATGGGCCATCGATTGGGGATACAGGTATCTTCCACAATTTAAAAATCCCGACGAAGAAAAGGCCTACCTGAATAAATGGGCTATAGAAAGATTATCAGCTAACAAACGACTTTTTTGGGGTGATGGGGAAAACTACCGGGATGATCCGCGAAACCAAACTGAAGACCTTGGCGACAATGCTATGAAAGCAAGCAGTTATGGTATTAAAAATTTACAACGCATAGTAACCAATTTACCGGCATGGACTACCGAAGCTGATAAAGACTATACAGATTTGAAGGACATGTACAGCCAGGTTACCACGCAGTTTGCCCGATACTGTAACCATGTTAGTAATAATATTGGTGGCATTGAACGTACACCAAAAAGATCGGAACAACCCGGGCCTGTATTTGAATTTACCAAAAAGGCCAAACAACAGGAAGCCATGAACTGGTTACAGAATAACATTTTTAAAACGCCGCTTTGGCTGGTGAATAAAAAAATCACAAGCCTTACCAATCAAAACCCGCAAACAACCATTAGCATTTTACAAGACCGCAGTTTAAATAATTTGTTGAGTACAAACACTATTACTAAACTGCTGCGGTTTGAACTGGAAGAACCTGCCAATGCCTACACAGTTTCCACTATGTTGTCGGAATTACGCAAGGGCATTTTCAACGAGTTAACGGCACGTAAACCAGTTGATATGTATAGGCGCACACTGCAAAAATCGTACGCCGAAAAACTGATGGGAATGATTGATACACAAAATTCCGGCATTGTGTTTTCTATTGGCAGTGGTGGAGCCAGCGTATCGCAGGGCATTAGCAAAACAAGTGATGCTGTTTCTATAGCCAGGGCGGAATTGCGCACTTTACTGGCCCAGGTAAAAGCAGCCATTCTAATCTATACCGATGCAGCTACCAAAAATCATTTGATAGATGTAAGTGAAAGAATTGACCTAGCATTACATCCCAGGTAATTTTCAGCTTTTTTTGCATGATGACAACGATGGCGGTTTAAAAACCGTTCTATTTTCAACTATTTAAATTTTTCTGTATTTAATTCGCAAACAGTAAGGCTGGCAGCTTCAATATTTTCTTATTTCCAGCTTATTTAATTGGCAACACCTATGAATTATTTAAAAATACACACCCGCAGATCTTTTGTAATTTTCAGCTGTAGCTTGTTGCTCATCATTACCAGTTGCAACAAAAAAGATAACGGTATACAGGATCCATTTAATCCCGCAATTGCAAAACAATTAAAGGATGAAGCTTATGGAACAGACCCGCTTCAGAAGGCTGATGTTTATTTGCCGGCAAACCGTTCTTCAAACACCAGAACAGTGGTATTGATACATGGTGGATTTTGGACTTCAGGCGATAAATCTGATATGGATAGCCTGTTATCTCCCATACAAACTGCCGATGCATCATTGGCCATCGTTAATATAAATTACCGGCTTGCAAATGGTACCGGTGCAAACCAGCACCCGGCACAAATGAATGACCTGAAATTGTTGCTTGATTATATTGATGGACATGCTGCAAATTGGCATATCGGTAGTCGCTATGCTTTAACAGGGGTAAGTTCGGGTGCGCATATTGCCTTGCTATATGCTTACGCTTTTGATACAGAGAAGAGAGTAAAGGTGGTGGCTTCCGTTCTAGGACCAACCAATTTTGCAGATCCTTATTATACGGGTAATGCTTTATTTCAACAACTATCGGCTAACCTGCTTGGAAAAACCTGGCAGGAAGATTCGGCGCTCTATAAAAGTGTAAGCCCGGTGTATGCCATCACTGTTAACGCCCCTCCTACTTTTATGGCTTACGGCGGCTCTGACCAGTTAGTCCCCGTTTCTAACCCTGATGCTTTAAAAGAAAAATTGCTGGCACTTGGAATTCCATATCAATACTTTTTATACCCGCCTGAAACCCATGACTTATCAAGACCAGCCATTGCGGATATTATAGGCAAGATGACGCTTTTTTTTAAGGCGCATTTGTAACCTTCATATCAATTGAGCAAGGCAAATATTCAAACTTTGCAACCAATCTTTTTGTGCTATTCCCGTAGCCTGTATTATTTTTTGGTTGCTCATTGCAGAATAACTAGGCCTTTTAGCAGGCGTGGGAAAAGCAGTCGTTGGTATTGCATTTACAATGCATTTGCTTCCAATTAAATCATGAATGTTTTTTGCAAAATCAAACCAGGTATTAGGGCCGCTATTTGAAAAATGATAGATGCCGCCATCCACTTTCGAGAGCGCAATTTTCATCAAAGTTTCAGCCAGGTCAATAGCATAAGTAGGACAACCGCTTTGGTCGTTTACAACACCAATACTCTCCCGCTCCTTCATTAAACGAAGCATGGTTTTTACAAAATTATTTCCATGCTTACTGTATAACCATGACGTTCTTACTATATTCGTTTCAGCGTTAGCTGTAAGTGCCAGTTCTTCCCCTTTTAATTTTGATGCACCATACAGGTTAACGGGCGATACTTTATCTGTTTCTTTGTAGGGCTCTGTAGCATTGCCATCAAAAACATAATCGGTAGAAACATGCAAAAATTTTGCGCCGATCTTTTTACAAATAGTTGCAAGATTACCAACCGCGTATCCATTGATAAGAAAGGCTAGTGAAATTTCTGTTTCCGCTTTATCAACCGCGGTATATGCAGCGGCATTAATAAGCACTGCAGGCCTTATGGTTTCAAGTATATTCCTGGTAATATCAAACTCCTGGACAGGCATTTGATCTCTTCCAAAAAAATGAAAGTTTATATCGGGATATAATGGTGCGATATCCTGCAGGGATTTACCCAACTGACCATTGGCACCGGTAACAACAACTGTTTGTTTCATAGAAGCAAAAAAATAAGAAATTCTATGATGATGATGATTGAATATTTACTTCACTATATTTTTCACAAGCTCCAGTAATGGATGGAATTTATTTTGCCGCGGTAGAAGCCTTTGATATCAGCAAGTAATCCTTCTGGTTTTAGTAGTGACGTAAAATACGACTCATCAAAATCAAGGTATTGCTGATGCAGTACCGTTAGTATAACCGCATCATAATGGTTTGATGGCTGCGAAGCAAGCTCAAATCCATATTCTTTTACAAGCGCATTGTTGTTTGCATAAGGATCTACAACATCTACATTAATAGAATAACTTTTTAGTTC